>JAGBWO010000257.1 GCA_017629765.1 Opitutales bacterium
ATGCGCTGATATTGCCCGAAAAATAGACGGAAGCCCGCATTTTTGCAATTTCTCGAAGTTCTTCCGACATTGATAGTTTTATAGTACCCAAAACCTTATTTGAAGTATTTTTCTGTCTCATATTTTAATATTAAATATGGCTATCTTTAATAAACAAGAAAAAAATATATACTGTCTACAAACGTTTCTACTCTTTACTCTTAGTTTGAAGGTAAGATCATTATATGTTTTTAGTTGATGAATTTTAATCCCAAATTCAGCCATAATGGGAGGGTTATCAGGCTTGCGGCGCAGGTCGCGATTGTAATTTGAACGGATATGCCCGGATGCCCGCCAAAGTGTTTGGCTAATACTGCCGACATCACTCCGCTTGGCGCGAGAGCCTGCATTAAAATAAGCATTTTAAGCGGGTCTGAGAGCGGAAGAAATGTTAGCGACAAAACAAGCATCGCGGGAAGTATGAGCATTCTTAAAGCCGTTCCCGCAACCACTATTTTCCATGCGATTTTTTTCAAATCGAGCATATCCGCAATCAGCGTTCCGAAAAGCATCAAATTTATCGGGATTGCCACGCCGCCCATTAGTTTTAAAAATATTTTTGCGGAATCGCCGACGTATTTGTCCAGCCCCGTCCACATCAAAAAAAGCCCGAGAAAAACGGACCATACCGGGCCTTTTTTCAAAAAGTCGAAAGATATTTTTTGGGCGTTTGAAATCATCAGAAATCCGACCGACCAAAATATCAAGTCGCAGCCGACGTTAAAAGTCAGCACAAGCCCCGTAAATTCGGAATTCGGCATTAAAATCGCAACGAGCGCGATTATGAAAAAGCCGTAGTTTTGAACGCCGGCCGTCACCACGAATGTTCTCAGCCCGTCGCCGACTTTAAGCTTTAAGATTTTGCCGCCAATCCATGAAACAAAGATGCTTATGGCGGTTATAGCCATGCCGAGCGCGATTGTGGAAAGCGAAAATGGCACGCTTCTTAATTTTTCGTTTTCAAGCAGGTTATACAGTATGAAGCAGGGAAGGGTGAGTTCCACCGCAACTTTCATAAGCGTTGAATCGCCTTCGGGCGCAATCCAGCCGACTTTTCTTGCGAAAATTCCCGACGCTATGATTGCGTATATCGGCAAAATCGCCATCATTGATGCTGCAAATGATAGTTCGTTCATAATAAATAACGCGCCGTTTTTTTGGCGCGCCGGGTTTTAATAGTATTTTATATAGGCTTTGTCGCGCAGGCGCTTCAGCCATTTGCGGTATTCTATGCGCGCGTTTTCGGAAGATATTGCGTATTCTATTTGTTCGCGGACTTCGTCGATTGGCGTGGTGCCTTCCGCTTTCTTGTCGTTTAGTTTTAAAATGTATGCGTAGTTTGCTATGTTTATGACTTCGCTTGTAGCGCCTTTTTCAAGGGAGAAAACGGCTTTATCCAAAATCGGGTTCAGCTGCCCTTTTTTGTACCAGCCCCATTCTCCGCCTGCCGCCGCCTTTTCGTCTTTTGAATATTTTTTTGCGGCGTCGGCGAAGTCCAAGCCGCCTTTGATTTCATCGAGAATTTTTTGCGCTTTTTGCCTGGCGGCGTCGGCGGTGTCTTCCGATATTGTTATTTGGGAGATGTTGACCGATTCGGGAGAGTACCATTTGTCTTTGTTTTCGTTGTAGTATTCAATGATTCTCGCGGGGCTGATTTCCGAAAACGTAAGCTTTTGGCGGTTTTCCATAACGCTTACGATAACGTTTTCCTCGACTTCGGTGCGGTACTGTTTCAATGTCTTGTTTTGCGATTTAAGGTATTTTATAAGCTCCGAGCGGTCGCCGTTAAACTTGCGTTTTAGGTCGTCTTCCATGATGCCGTCGAGTTTGGATTCGGGGATTTTCATTCCCTGTTTGCGGAAGTCTTTTACGATTATGGTTCTATCTATTAAATCCTGCAATATTTCCTGCGAAAGACGCTCTATTTCGGCGTTGAATTCCCTTTCGCTTCTGGCGGTTTGCTGGATTTTCTGCGCGAACGGGGCGAGGCGTTTTAGGATGTCGTCGCGCGTTATTGTGGTGTCTTCAACGACGGCTACTATTTGGTCGTTTCCCAGTATGAATTTCTGCATATTGAATTTTGCCTCTTCGCCGCTTTGGGCGTAGGCAAATGCGGAAATCGACAGCGTTATTGCAAGTAAAAGTCTCTTCATTTTTTGATTGTAGGTAATACGTTCTTTAAAAAATTTATTATTTCGGAAAGTCTTGCGATTGAATTTGTTTTCGTCAAGCGCGGAAAATTGCCGTTTATTCTTACAAATTCTATCATTGCGGGGTTTGCGATGCGCAGTTTTAGCTTTGCCCCCTCTGTTTCCACTCTTGAAATGCCGTTTATTTCGGCGTATATGCGGATTTTCGCAAGGTCGAAAAGTATTTGGACGCTTTGCGGAATTTTTCCGTAGCGGTCGAGCATTTCCTTTTCGATGCGCCGTATTTCCTCTTCGCTTGCGCAAAGTTCGAGGCGGCGGTATGCGTCAACCCTGAGCTGAGCTTGCGGAATGTAGTCTTCGGGGATGTATGCGGGCAAAATTTCAGCCTTGTCTTTCATTATTTGAATTGCTTTCAGCTCTTCAAACATATTGGAGGCTTTTTCAACGCCCGCGCTTTTTTTGCCTCCTTCGCCAAGGGAAATGAAATCG
>JAGBWO010000258.1 GCA_017629765.1 Opitutales bacterium
ATGCTCGTGTTGAACGTTGCTTCTTCAAGCGGTTCTGAAGATGATTCAGAAGCTACAACATCTGACAACTTTGGCGAACCAGTAGTTTATCCAAACGTATCGATGACAATTATGGCAGATGTTCAAGTTGACAGAAAACCAGTTCCAACAAATAGTGTAGTTGGCGTATTTGCAGGCAATGAACTTCGTGCAAAATCAACTGTTATAGATTTTGAGGGCAAAACATTGGCAAACCTTACAATCTATGTAAACACAGATGGCGAAGCATTGACATTCAAACTCTGGAACGCATCAACAGGTAAAACAGTTGATATTCCAAATCTATCAGTATTGGCAAAATCAGGCGATGCATCATATTCTTATCCAAACAATATGCTTGTATTGAATATCACAACAACGGTTGAATTGAAGGGGTTTGCAAAGTGGGTAGATGATAATAAACTCACTGGCGATAACGCTCTTCCAACAGCAAAACCGCACAATGACGGGATAACAAATCTTGAAAAGTTTGTGTTTGGTTTGGATGGTAGTAGGGCAACTTCTTATGGTGCAAATCCAAACTTTAAGCATTCGGTGGAAGGCGGCGTTGCAAGCTTTCAATTCCCCGTTCGCAAAGACGCTTCGGGCATATCGGTAAAGCTTATGATGTCAAATGACATGTCAAATTGGGAAGAAGCCGACGCTGTTTCAATAGGGGAGAGCGGAGAGTTTAATTTGTTCAATTACTCTGCACCTCTTCCTCTTAATGGCAAGCTTTTCTTTAAGCTCAAAGTATTGGAAAAATAGCTTGTTTTAGTTTGGCAGATTTCCTTTGGGGGTAAAAAAAAGATGGCGTCTTTTAGGGCGTCATCTTTTCTTTTATGGTATTTTTAGTGGCTTGGTTTTGCTTTCGCAAAAATCAGTCTCTTTGCATTGCGCTTGAGAGGGTTTTTACGAAATTAATGGCGTTTTCGATTGCCTTGTCTTCCCCGTCTTCGATGCGGGTTTTATAGACTAAATCGACGAGCTTGCTGCCAACAATCACGCAGTCGGCGTTCATTGCCGCAAGGTGCGCGCTTTCAAAATTTGAAATGCCAAAGCCCGCGCCGACGGGCAGTTCTGACGCCTCTCGAACGTCTTTTAGGCGTTTTGCAAAGCCTTCGGGAAGTTTGTCCCTTATGCCTGTCACTCCTGCGACTGTAACATAGTATAAAAATCCCGAGCCTGTCTGCGAAATCTTTTTCACTCTTTTTAGCGGAGTTGTGGGGGAGGCTATTGCGATAAAGTCCAAGCCGTTTTCTTTTAGGACGGGAACGACTTCCCCGCTTTCTTCAAGCGGAAGGTCGGCAACAAGCCACGCGTTTGCCCCCGAATTTTTTGTGCGCAGGGCGAGTTCTTCCAAGCCGATTTGAAGGAATGTGTTGAAGTATCCGAATATGACAAACGGGGTTTTTACGCCTTTTGCCCTCAGCCTTTTTACCATGTCCAGAATTTGCAGAATGTTTGTTTGCGACTTCAACGCTCTGTTGCTTGCTTCTTGTATTGTTTTGCCGTCCGCCATGGGGTCGGAAAACGGGACGCCGAGTTCTATTATGTCCGCGCCGTTTTTTGAGATTGCCTCGACGAGCCTTTCGGTAAAGCCGATGTTCGGGTCGCCGCAGGTAATAAATAGCGCAAGAGCCGCGCGGTTTTTCTCTTTTAAATTTTTGAATGTTTGACTAAGCATTTTTTTTG
>JAGBWO010000259.1 GCA_017629765.1 Opitutales bacterium
ATTGACGGAAAAACCGCAGGCGTTAAATTGAAGGACAAATTATGGATTTTTTTGAAAACACAAACCAAATGATTATCGACATCGAAAAAGCAATATCGAATTTGCCCAACCGCCCATCTTGGGATGAGTATTTTATGTCAACGGCAATTCTAATATCCTCTCGCTCGTCCTGCGAAAGGCTCAATGTCGGCTGCGTTTTGGTTAGCGGCGGAGAGCATAAAAACAGGATTATCGCCGCCGGATACAACGGATTTCTGGCGGGGGCATCGCACAAGTCGTGCGTGCGCGACGGTCATGAACAGGCGACTGTCCATGCCGAACAAAACGCGATTTCAGACGCCGCAAGACGCGGAGTCAGCGTAAACGGCTCGACCGCCTACATCACCCATTTCCCCTGCATAAACTGCGCCAAAATTTTGGCGGCGGCGGGCGTAAAATCCGTAAAATATCTGCACGACTACCACAACGACCCTCTCGTTTTCGACATCTTTAAGGAATCGGGCGTTGAAATCATTAAGCTTTGACCCATGAAGAAAAACTACGACGACAGAAGCTGGAGTTTCCTCATAGCCTCTCCCGCATTTGAAGATCCCGTTTTTGAAGAAAGCGTCATTTTGCTTCTTGAAGACACAAAAGAAGGCGCTATCGGTGTCGTCATAAATTCTCCGCTGGAAAAGACGCTTGGAGAGATAGACGGGGAATTCTTGAAATATCCCATACTTTCGCAAGTGGAAGTTTTCGACGGAGGTCCCGTCGCGAAGAACAGGGTTTCAATAGCCGTTTGGACGGACGAACATGAGGGCGCAAACGACTTTTCATTCGGTCTTACTGCGGAAAAAGCCGAAAAAATGCTTTCAAAAAACCCGTCCGCAAAAGCAGCGGCCTTCATCGGATACTCCGGATGGGGGGAAAACCAGCTCAATGCGGAAATAGCCGAAGGGACGTGGCTCGTCGTTCCCGCCGACTTGGAATCCATATCGCAATTCGACCCGTTTGAACTTTGGGAAGAACTTTTAATGGACCAAAACCCGATATATCAAAAACTGCCCGAACCTCCCGAACGCTCCGAAAACGAAAATTAGGCGTCGGGGCTTTCAGGCATACTTTAAGTTTTCGTCTATCAAAAACATCAAACGGTTCTGCAAGTTTACCGGAGCCACGCTTGAATCTATGTCCAAGAAAAGAATGTTCATGCGGGGAAACATTTTCTTAACCTTGCGCTCAATGCCCTTTGCCACGATATGGTTTGCGATGCACCCGAAAGGTTGGACGCACACGACGTCGTTTATTCCGCGCTTTGCGAACTCGGCGATTTCGGCGGCAATCAGCCATCCTTCCCCGAACTGATTGGAAAGGCGCAGAATTTTCCCTGCTTCCGACGCCATTTCAAAAATCGTCGGGCTTTTGCGGAAATACTTGAATTCAGACATTATTTTCTCCGCGCGGGAGAGCTGCGAACTCATGCATGAGAACGCAACAGGCGACAATATTCTGCTCCAAAATCCCCTTTCCGATATTCCCAAACTTTCGTTTGTCTTTTCGTTTACAAACGCCTGCATCACAAAGTTTTTAAGCGGAGGGCGCACAACCTCAACGCCCCGTTCAGAAATCCAATCGGCCAGATTGCAATGCGAGAAGGAATTGTACTTTAAATAAATTTCACCGATAAAGCCGATTTTGCGGGGATTTTCGCACTTTACCTTTATTTTATTGAATGCGCAAACAGCCTCTTTAAGCAGGTTAAAAATCCCTTTTGCGTCGCACCTTTCAAACATCGGCGCCGACATATCCACAAAGGCGCCGGCAATCTTTTTCGCGCATCCCGCAACCGCTTCGCGCACACGCATGGCATGGTACATTTCGGAGATAGCGTCGGTGAAAGCCATGCATAAAAGCGAAAGCCTTACGCTTTTTATTATACCCGTTTTAAATGCGGGCTGGGAATTTTTAAAGGTCTTGCCGAAATTAACGGAAACGACTTTGACATCGGAAAAACCCGCAAG
>JAGBWO010000260.1 GCA_017629765.1 Opitutales bacterium
CTTGGGGCATGTCATTGCGGTTCTCATATCGACTTTTTCTGCGGGCTTCGGCGCATTCGCGGATTTCTGCGAAACAAACGAAAGCTCGGTCTGCATTGGCGATATGTTGCTTATAGACATTGTATTTCCGCCGCTTGCAAACATTGTGTTTATGTACGACTGCTCAAGCGAGCGAAGCCTTCTGCCGTTTTCCGACGGGAACATCCAGTCCAAAAGCTGCATTAGAAGGTCGACGATGGATTTGCAAGTATGGATGTCGGGCTTGTAGTCGTCGTCGTAATCGCCTATTTTTACCCAGCCCGACGGGTCGAAGGATAGATAGCGGAACGACTGTATAAAGTCGTCAAAAGGAATTCCGTATTGGAGCGCAATTGAGAACGCCTTGCAGAACGCGTCAAACATTCCGTTTATGAAAGAGCCGCCCTGTCCGAGCCTGCCGAAGATTTCAGCGCATCTGCCATCGTCCGCAATTCCGACTGTCATAAAGCCGTTTATGTTGTCGCCAATGGAGAATTTTATGGTCTGACCCCAACGGCGGTAAGGCAGTTTCTTGCGAATCGGGTTTGCATGCTCTTCTTTTCTGATTTCGGCTGCGGATTTGACGACATCGTTCCATGCGTTTTGGACTTCCGTCGAATTCAAGTTTGTAGAATAAACCGCATTAGCCTTCGAGCCGTCCCTGTAAATTGCGATGCACTTGATGCCCATTTCGTGGCTGTCTATCATCGAATCGACGATGTCGCGTTCAGTTGCGGAGCTTGGCATATTTATTGTTTTTGAAGACGCGCCCGATATGAACGGCTGCAATGCGCCAAGCATTCTCAAATGCCCCTCGGTTTTTATGAAGCGTTCCGCGCCGAAAGGCTTGTTCGCGCAGTCGAACACGCGTAGGGTTTCCTCTCCGACCCACGGAATGCCTTCCATGTGGCCGCAACCGGAATAAATCGAAAAATCGCTTGGCGACAGTTTTCCCTTTTCGGAAGCGGCGCGCAAGGACTTATAGAACGCCCTGTACTCTTCATCGCTCTTGAAAAGCGAAGTGCGCGACGCAATTTCCATGCATACGGCTCCTCCGTCTTTCAAATTCTGCAAAATATCGAGCCTACCCTTTACCTTGCGCGATTCAAGGAAGTTTTCAAGCCCTGTAAGCCCGGAGACTTCGGCAACGATTGTCGCAATCTGCTCAAACGTATAGCCAAGCCGGGCCAATCCCGCGGGAACAAGACCGTTTATGAGAACCATCGTGCCGCCCTCCGCCAACAGTTTGTATTTTACAAGCGAATATTCGGGTTCGGCGGAAGTCGTGCCTTCTTCGTAAATTCCAAGCGGAGCGGAAATCGTGCCGGTCGGAGCAATGCAGGTTACAAAGCTGTTTCTGAAATTCTTTGAAGTGCGGACTTCGTTCCAAAGCTCTCCCGCCTTTTGGACAACGTCTTTCCATTCTCCGCCAAGCTCAACTTGGTTTTCGCCTATTGAAAGGCGGAAGCCGCGCAATGCGTCTTCGGCGGTAAAAGATTCCGTTTGGGGCAAGTCGCTTATCGTTCTGTTTGAAGTCTTCATTCCGATTACCGACTTCAATTCCTCGTTTGCCAAAGTGTGCATGTTCAGAACCCTCTTCATGCTGCCTTTGATAAGATGGTATTTTGAGAAATTGCCGAGCATTTCGCCCATTTTCGCGCTGAAATTGTAGCAGGTCGAAGTAAGGAGAGACGCCAAAGACGAGGCAATTGCCCTGCCCCTTGCGGAATCGTATGGTATCCCCAAAGACATCAAAAGCCCGCCTATGTTCGCAAGACCTATGCCCGTAGTGCGGTAGGCGACTGTGTTTACAGCAATTTCCTTTATCGGGAAGCCTCCCTTTGTTATGTTGATATCGGCTGCAATCATCGCCATGCGCGAGGCGTGCATAAACTTTTCTATTTCAAATTTGCCGTTTTTATAGAAGCGCAAAATATTGAAAGAACTCAAATTGCAGGAGCTGAAAAGAGGCCCTAAATATTCCGAGCACGGATTTGACGTTTCAATCTGAACTTCGTCCGAGAATGTACTCCAGAAATTGATGATGTCGTTATTGTGAAGACCCGGCTCCGCATTATTCCAGATTGCGTTTGCCATCATTTCCAAAAGCTCCATCGGGGCGTATTTACGGACAATGTGCGATGGGTCGGAAATCCAGCGGGTCGCGTATTTTTCGCCTTTTTTGAACGCGAGCCAAAAACCCGCCTTCATTGAAACCGTATGGTTTGCGTTTTGGTTTGAAAGAGTTTGCCCGTAAAGGAGGTCTTCGGCACCCGCGCCGTAAGACTTGTCGACAACAAAAGGCATTGAAAGAACCATCCTTGCGGCGATTTTTTCTTCGGGATTGCCGTCTTGAAGTTTTTGCTCGGCAAGCTTGCGCAGCCCGCGCTGCACGTTGTGTTCCTGCAAGACGATTTTTGCGACTTCCTCCTGCTTGAACTTGGTATTTACAAACTCGAAGACGTCGGGATGGTCGGAATACATCACAACCATTCGCGCAGCCCTTCTTGTTCTGCCGCCCGATTTAATTGCGCCCGCCATTTTGTCCCAGCCCCTGTCAAAAGAAAGGGGACCGGAAGCCACTCCCTTGCCTGTTATAGGCTCTCCGTCGCTTCTTAAAGACGATATATTGATTCCGACGCCCGAACCGCTTGCAAATATGCATCCCTCTGTATATTGGTGGCGCAAAATGGCTTCCATCGAATCTTTAACGCCCAAAATAAAGCATGCCGACGCCTGCGGGTTTTCCGAAGAATTTTCAGCCCTTACGGCATCCACTCCGCCCTTTTTGTTTTCCGCACCGTAGAAAGTTTCCGTCCCTTTTCCCGCAAGGATTTTGCGCAAGTCGGGGCGACCCCATCTCCACTGCTCCCAATGCCCGATATTAAACCATACAGGGCTGTTCGGAGCCCACATTTGGTGGACGAGCATATACTTCATTTCTTGGTTGAAGTTAAGCGCGCTTTCGTCGCCGTCGAAATATCCCAGCTGATATCCCCAAACCGTGTAGGTGTTTGCAATTCTGTCAAAAATCTGCCTTACAGAATCTTCGTATTCGGGAGTTTTGGGCTCCTTGCCGAAAATATAGCGGCTAAGCGTGATTTTAAGGGCGTTGTCGCCCCAATGCGCGGGAACTTCGACATTGTCGCGCGAGAATGTAATCTCTCCGCCCGCAAACATTTTAATGTCCTTTCTGACCCACTCTGCCGTATCATAAGCCCAAACTCCTTTTTTTGTAAAGTGCCTGTCTATTTTAAAGCCGATTTTAGCAGGGCGTTTGCCCAAGTCCAAAGCGACATTGCCGTCCACTATGATTTTTGCCATTTCTTTTTTTGCCTTTCTGAACTAAAAACTGAAAACAAGATGGGGATAAAAAAACCGCGCCTAAAACCGTTTTCAAGCGTGATACAATCTCGTTTTAAATACACTCAATGCACTAAAACCGATTTTGTCAAATAATTTAAAAAATAATTTAAAAATTTTCATAACACATTGAAAATAAAATATTTGCAATTTAACAAAAAATGCGCCGAAATAGAGGGTTCAAACGCAAAAAAAACAAACGGGGCGGACGCAAAAGCAGTCCGCCCCGAAAAGCAGAAACAACGTTTCTTTTTTATTTAAAATA
>JAGBWO010000261.1 GCA_017629765.1 Opitutales bacterium
ACCTGCCTGTCGGCAACAGCGCTAAATATTACGAAAGCGGCGGCAACAACGCCATTTGGTCCGGCACGGGTTTTGCCGATGTAAAAAATAAAAGCGGATTTTTCGATAAAAACGGCGGAATTATTTTGGCGTATACGCTTATCGGGAAGGGCGACTATGTAGCGCACTCTTCCGATGCTTTAAACATCGAAACCTTGCCCGATCCGATTTCTACCGCCCACGGTCGCGATCCCTGCATTTTTTATCATGAGCCGACAAAAAGATGGGTTGTTTTGCGCTACGAAGTTGTAAAGCCCGATGAAAACGAGGTCGGCGCAAAAAAATTCGTCTTTTATTTTTCAAAAGATTTGAAAACTTGGCAAAGAGGGCAGGAGCTTGACGACTTCTACGAATGTCCGTATATGATTTCAATGCCGGTCAACGGAAATCCGAAAAATAAAAAATATTTGATTTTCGACGCGCGCGGCGAGTGCGTTGTGGGCGATTTCGACGGCGAAAAATTTACCCGCGCAAGCGGTGAAAGATGTGCAAAATTCGTGGCGGGCAACGCTTATGCGGGGCAGGTTTTCAACAATGCGCCGGACGGCAGGGTCATAAACATATCATGGGTGAACGCAAGTGCGGAGGATTTCGGGAAAACCGGCATGTGCTTTTCGCAGATAATGAGCTTGCCTATGGATTTGCGCCTTGTTGAAAAATCGGGCAAATATGCGATATACGCGTCTCTTTCAAGGGAAGTCGAAAAAATCTATAAGAAGGAAAAGAGCTTTAAAAACCTAAAATGCGATGATGTTAACGGCTTTGGGGAGTTTCCAAGCTCGGTTATGGTCGAGGCGGATTTGGATGTAAGGAATGCGGAGGAATTTAAATTCCAAATAGGAGCTGCGGTTGTTGAATTTTCGAAGCAGGAAAACGCCTACCGCATAACGGCTCTTCCAAAGGAAAAACGCCCTCCGGCGACAAGAAATCTGCATTGGGGAAATCGCAAATTTAAGATGGACGAAGCTGTCGGCGGCAATATGAATGTAAAAATTTTTGCCGACAGATGCTCGCTTGAAATTTTCCACGATAATAAGAGGGTAATATCGCTGCATATGCCGTTTGGCAAAGACGATGTTTTAATCAATATTCAGGGAAAAGGGCTTGTCGTCAAAAACCTTGCCATACGCGAAATGAAAAAGACCTACTCAAAATCATCATTGAAAAACCTTTAATAGTATTAAAAAAGCAAACTCCCGACATCTAATGTAATATCGGGAGTTTTATTTTCTGCAAAATGTAAGATGATTGTTATTTACTTAGGTTGTAAAGGAAATCCACAATTTGCACAAAATGGTGTTTTTTCTGTAAGTTTTACTCCACAATTCGGGCAAAAGTTCGGAGTATTATCCTGAACTTTTTCTATTTCTTTAGTGTTTTGCAAGGTTTCGGAGATTGGGGCATCCGATGTTTTCTTTGGGAATATTTTTTCTATAATAGAATCAAATGGTTCAGGAATAATTGCCCATATTAAAGAAATTATCCACCCAATTCCAAACACCGAAGAACCGAATAAATTGATTAAAAATACAATCCATTTATTTTTTAATCTCCTGATAAATGCGATAAACGTAGGCACAAAGAAAATCAACGCACCTACGAATACCGCAATTGCAATACCTGCATACACAATAATTAAAGCTGTTAAGTTTTCACTCATTGCTTTTAATTACGTTATCTTGCACCTTTTGCCTTTAGCATTTCTACGACTCTATCGTAGTTTGCGTAATTGCGTTTGTG
>JAGBWO010000262.1 GCA_017629765.1 Opitutales bacterium
ATACATCTGCCAAGCTTTTGGATTATCAAGGCGCATTTCCAACGTTTCCTTGCGAGCTTGCATTTGAGGTGTCAATTCCGTGGAATTTTCGCCTGCCAAATAGAAAGGTTCTGCAAATGCACTTTCAATCTTTTGAAGTTCAGAAACAATGTCGGCATTGGCTGACGCAACTACGGCGATTAGAGTTAAGTTTGTAATTATTTTTTTCATTCTATTGAATTGGTTGAGGAACTACGGTTCTCCAAACGGGCAGACCGTCTTTTGTCTTTTCAATGCTTGTCGGCGAACACTTTAAATAGATAAAACTTTTGCCGTTTTTAAATGCGCTTTTAACATCTCCATTCGACCAATCGGGTTGAATTACAATGCCCGAGATTATAGGGTTTGCGCTCCCTGTTATTAATTTGGCGTGTTCGTAAATGGTTCTTGCATTAGTATTGTTATGGACATACTCAATCCATTCCCTGCCTTTGCCCGCGCCGTTATTTTCGTTTTCGGGCGATGTGTAGAAAATCTTTGCATTTAAATCTGTTGCGGGATTGCTTTCATACTCTCCGCCCATCTGCGCTCCCCATTGAGTAGACACCCAATAAATCAAATTGCCGCTTGCATCCAAAACCTTAAATTCGCCGTCAGTCCATTCAGTGGTTTTTGAAACGGAATATTCCTTATCTTGCACTATGGACATATTGAAGTTTGCAATCCTATACGAACCTGTATCGCCTCCCATACAACCAACCGCAATCGGTTTGGATAAATCACTTCCAATTACAGTAAAATCAACAACTTCCTCAACCTTTGTCCACGTCTGAAAATTAAACAGGCTTCTTGCAAAGTTTTTTATTACAACTCGATTGTTCGCAGTTAAACCATTTGTCCAAATCGTAATAGGATTAGTATCATCGGATATTTTCTTGGCGTAAAACGAAATTTTAATTTTAACAGTTTGACCGCCATATTCTTTTAAATCAAAATAGTTTATCCGTAATGACCCAGAAGTTGCTCCTACTGCGATTGTATAATAAGTCGTATAATCGATTGCATATTCAATTCCAAGAGACGCCGCTTCGGTATCGTTTGTTAAATCTGCATTTGCAATGTACTTTGTGCCGTATCCGCTTCCGTCCGATGAAGTCCAAGCCCCGCTTGTCTTGCTGACACCAGTATATCCCCCTGAAACAGAAGCTCCCATATTCGGGTCTGAATTTACAAAAATTAAATCTTCAAATGTATGCGTTTCCTCCGCATCAAATGCGTTTACGTTCGGCGCAGTGTCGATGTTGATTTGATAGCCGCCAATAGACAATATTCCATTTGCACTTTTAAATTCCGAAGCTTTGGGAGCTTTCAATACCCCGTTATTATCAACAATGACAGTGTATGCAAATAAGCTTGTCGCCACTGCAAAAAAGAAATTTATCAAAATAAATTTTTTCATTCCGATTCCTCTACAATTTCAGGTTCTATTACCGCTACGCCATCAATAACCCTTGCCGACAGTTTGATTGATTCTCCTGTTGGAGCTTTCAAAAGCTGACGTTGTGATACGATGGAATTGACAAACGCCGATAAAAATTCCAAATCCAATTTCCACGTCGTCTCTGTTCCGCCGTTGTACGAATAGCCAATAAGCCCGTCTCCCGCATTCAAATTTTTCAGCTGTCCGTTTTCGGCGGTCACAAGCCCGTTTATGCTTGCGAAGTTTTCAGGATATTGAATTTGTCCGTTGGCGTTTACGCTGACCGCGAACAGGTTATTCCACTTTAGGGTTTTACCTCCGTTCTTGGCGACGGCGATGGTGTAATATTGCCCATCATCTTGGTTGAGCTGTTTCAGCTGCCCGTCTTCGATTTTATATGTCCCGCCGTCGGGCGCGACAAATTCGGAAAGCTGAGCACTGGTCGCAAATGTAAATCCGCCCTCGAGGTTCGTCCCGTCGCGCAAGGCCTTGAGCAAATCCAAAATATACAGCTTACGGTCTTCATTTTCGTGGCAAACGGGGAATGCATCGCCCGCCTGAAATCCCGAACCATTTATCTCAATGGGATTATTGTCTGATAGTCGTTTACCTGCCATTTTGCGCTCCTTCCTGCGGTTGCATCATTCCACCCAATTGCTGGGCAAGCATTGCGGCCGCTTGCGGATTAGCCGTCTTGATTGCGTTAAAATGCTGCTGAATAATCGCCAGAGCGTTTTGTTTTGCCTGAGGCGGGACAATCCCTCCCTGCGCCTCGTAACTTTGCAATTCCTGCAAAACTTCCTTGATTCTCTGCTCGTGGATGGGGTCGAGGATTAAGTCCGACAGTTTCTCGGGCACAAGAGCCTCGATTACCATTTTTATAAGCGCAATTTGATTTATGTTCGGGTCTGCCCTGAAAAGCTGCAACATTTGCAAAGCAACTTGAGCCTTGTACTGCTTATTCCATGCATTGCTTGCTCCCGCAGGCGTTACGTCAAATTTCTGCTTTAAAATGTCCTTTTGTATAGTCTCTCTTCCCTGTTCTCCAATATACGCCAATTCCCCTTCAGCATACTGACAAATTAAAATCCATGCTTGTTGATAAGCTTCCTTTAATTTCTTCCTGAAAAGACCGGCTTTTGTGTCTTGGCTTGTGGAGGACAATTGAGATATTGCTTGGATTTCAGTTGCTGTTCTGCGTTCGGATAAATCCGTCTGCTTGCCCATCCCAAAATCAGGAGTTTGCTCCAATGCTTCGGCGGTTGCGCGGGTATTTATCATTTCTTGGTCAAACGATACGGGAGGCGTTCCGCTGTCCACTCTTTGAATTGGAGCAGTGAATACAGAGCCCGGAGTGAACCTCACATTTCCCGCATTGGGAATTGTACCGCCGTTTGTAGTATAAATCGGGCTGTTATAGAATGTCATTGCGTCGGATTTTTCATTCCAAACCTTGCAAAGATAAACTTCAAACGGCGCTAGCCTTTCAGGGATTCCGCGCGACGCATACCACCTATGCTCCTTTTCCTCGCGCGGGAAATCCACAAATGGGTAGTCATTGTGGTTATAGGGAAGAATAAACGGCTCGCGAATGGGTTCATTCGGCATGTGCGGCGCGTAAGTGTAAACTCTGACTTTGCGAACTTTTTCTAATTTCTTGCCAATGACGCCTATATTTCCAAAAGCGTCAGAACCGATTACGGGAATTTCTTCATCAATCCATTCTTTCCTGTAAGTCTGCCATATTACAATAGTTGATTTTGTAGGGCTTGTAATGCCTTCGCGAATATATTTGTCCTCGTTAGGCTCTTTGTTATCGCCGTTTTCGTCGCCTTTTACCAAAAGTTTTTTGATATATTCATCCCCTTGGCGGTATTGCTTTATGTGCTTATATTGGTCTTTGGAAAGCTGGATTATTTCAGTTACGAAGTCGGCATCTTGCAGTTTCTTCGTCATTGAAGGAACTACAAAAAAGAGCGGATCCATCGCTTCAAAATCGAGAACATTTTTTTGCGCGTCCCATCGAATTTTCAAAATTCCGCGCCCGGACATAAGCATATTGTCAATTAAAGGCTCCTGTTCGTCCTCAAAATTCGTATCATGCTTTAAATAATAATCAAAAAACTTTGCAACCTTTGCCGCTTCACCCTGCCCGTTGTCGGTATTTTCAAGGGGGATAAAATCCGCCAACTGGGCGGCAGATTGGAATTGCTGCAAATAAAAGGGCGTCACCTTGTCGATGGTGGAGTCTATCAAAGGATAATGCAAATCGGCGGCATTTGGGAAGGGCATACGCTTCCTGCGCAACCCGTGATTGCGCATTTTGTACCAGATGTCCTGCCTACTTTCCCACTTTTGCCGGTCAGACAAATATTCCTTTGTGAGGTCGCAAAGTTTTTCTTCTTCGCGTTTAACAGGCATATCGTTTAACTCTTCGTCAATCATACTTGTATTCCTAATTCCGCAAATTCATCAAGATGTTCCGTGGCCTCATCGCCAAAATCGTTTTCGCAAATGTATTCAATGGGTTTTGACGCTTTTTGTGGAGATGGCATCATTGCGCCAAGTACCGCGTCTGCTCGGTCAGGCGAATGCCCGCCTCTCCTCTTTAAGACATCCTTGCTTTCGAGGCGTAGCTTGCCGTCGGAGCTTCGTTCCCACTTGCGGTTTAAAAGCTGCTCTTTCAAGACTTCATCGTCCGGTAATATGATTTTGCAGTCCTCTATAAGCTTGCGTCCATAGTCCCAAACTTCTGAGCCTTTGTTTGCCCATATTTTGTCATTGGAAGCCTTCGCGCCATTGTTCTGGCGATTGATGTCCCAGCCAAGTTCCGCGAGCCGGTCTATAATTGCGTGGCCTACTCCGCCGTCGTCGCCTGTGATTTCCGTTGAGCGAAGTTTTAATTTTTGGAAATTCAAAATAAACCGCCCGCAAGCCCTCATAGTGTCTTTGTCTGTCCAAGCATCGACGATTTCGACTTTGTTGCCTGTGCGAAGCGCAAGCACATTTTCGTCACCGCCTGCGGCAAAATCGCAGAAGGCGTGGCGTTCATTGTCCTTGCTTCGCACGAGATTTGTGCTGTAGCATTTGTCTAAAATTGCGCTTGATATAACGGCGTCCTCATCATCGCCCATAAATTCACTGTATAGCGTGGAGCGGGTGAACGGGTGGTCCATGCCGTATTTTTTGATAATATCATCAATAGTTTGCTGTGGAATGTGCGGACAGTCCGCAACAGATACTTTATGAGCATAAAACTGCGAACGGTTTGTTGTCTGAGAACGATAAAATGCGCCGAGCTTTCCGCCGGCAGAGCTTACGTATAAAAGAAGCGTCGGCTGGCATCTGTCAACCGCTGTGAAGATTTCATCGGTTACAGTTTTAGCTTCATCGACAATGTAAATTAGAGGCGCGGAGCTGTGGTCTCGCGCGTGGAAACCTACGGCCTTGCCTTCGTCGGAAGCTGAGAAGCCGATTGCCTTTGAGCCGTTGGGGGCTGTAATGTCCACATCGTTAAACTTCCAGCCTTTGAACTTCGAAGAAAACCTGTTTAAATTCGGAAAAAGCTGCTCGGAGACCTGCCTGAACGCGCCTGAGGTGATGACCACCAACGCGCCCTTGTAAGCGCACATTGCCCATAAAACGAGCGTTGCCACAACGACGGAAGTTTTTCCGCTGCCGTTATTGGCAAGCAAAGATACGGCATTTGGTCTGCTGTCGGGATTGGCAAGAATGAACTCGCAATCGGTTAGGATGTCGTTTTGCCATTTGTAAAGGTCAAAGCCCAATACAAAGCGTCCAAAAAGCGCGGGTGAAGCGAGAATTTCTTTTGCGGACGGTCTATCTTCCATCTTTTCCACCTTTCTTACGCAACGCCTGCATCCGCTCATCTCGCGCTTTTATGGCCAATTCCAAGGCCTCAGGGCTTATTTCCTGCTGCAAACTTTCCACAGTGATTTCCGTGAATAAATTTGTATCGTTTACGCCCTTGTTGAAATTCTCCGCGTCGGTGTTTTTAAGCGTGAAGATGACCGCTGTTGTGTCGGGGGCTACATGCTTTGTTACGCGGCGTATCTTTTGCGCTTTAATTGCGCCGCTGGGAGTCGTCTCGACATCAACTGTCTTCTCCTCGTAGTCAAACCCTGTTATAAGCTTTTCGAGACTTACGCGAGCCTTGACTTTCAGCGCGTCGGGGTCGGGCGCAGACAATAAATCGGTGGCATTTTTTTTAGCCGTTGCGAGTTCTGCATATTTGTCCGTCCAATCGTAGAGGCTTCTTATTGCCACTTTCTTAGCCTTGCAAATGCTTTCGAGGGAGTAAATACCCTTCGCATACTCAGCATAAATAGCCCGCCCGAGGGCTATTCTTTTTTCCGGAGTGAATGTCGCTTGGCGTCTATTTTTTCTCATTTTCAAGCTCCATTCGTTTCAAAAATATTTCGGTTCTGTCTTGGCCGTTTACAACGGCTTTTCGGCCGTTGCCAAGTTCGAGGTACCGCTTGATTGCAATGTCGCAATAGGCGGGAGAAAGCTCCGCAGCGTAGCATTTCCTGCCGAGTTTTTCTGCCGCGATTAATTGCGAGCCCGAACCGCAGAACGGCTCATAGACAATGTCGCCCTGCTGGGTATGCTGGCGCATTGGAATGGCGAAACATTCCAGCGGC
>JAGBWO010000263.1 GCA_017629765.1 Opitutales bacterium
AAATGGAGGAAAAACTAACCGACGAAGAGCGCGAAAATTTGGACGACGAGCAAATTGCCGCATTGCAGGCGGGAGAGCGCAGGAGGCTCCGCAAGCGTATGCTTTCCGCCATCGAAGAGGAAATGCTAAATTCGGCAATGGAAGCTTCAAACGGCAAGGTTCCATCTCTTAAGCTTGCGCATTCAACCGAAATTTTGGAGCATTCTGCGGGGCTTATGGAGCTGAATATGCAGGACACCGCGGCATTGGAGTATTTTTTCCTTAATTCTTTGAGGATTTGGTCGAGATAGCGCGTTTTTTTCTGCTTGAAAACGCGGGATTTATTCCGAATACTTTTATATATTCAAAATGGGAGGCATTTATGAAGACTAATGCAAAAAAAAGTTCCGAAGCGGGATTTTCGCTTGCAAAATCAAAATTTTACAATGAATTTCTCGCCGAGCGCGAGGAAATCCTGAAACACAAGTGGATAGAGTCCGAAAAGGCGGGACATGACATAGGCTTTGAACGCGCCTTGCTCGACTGGGTCGTGAACCATCGCGACAAATGGCGCGCATCCAGAAAGGTTGCAAAATAAATTGCCGGGCGTTTTTGTTTTCTTGCGGCGGTGTAGACCGCCGTTTTTTTGCGCGCGCATCCAAAATATTCTTGCCCTTTGAAATTTGATATATAAATTGTATTTTATTATGAGAAACGCTTTGAGATTTTTTCTGCTGCTATTTTTCTTTATTCCGATTTCGCTTTACGCGCAAAAGCTTCTTATTGCAGGGTGCAATTTTAATAAGATAATGCTAATCGACAAGGCGACAGGGGAGAAGGAATGGGTTTTCGATATACCTAATTACAGCGAATGCAACTGCGCCTCTCTTTCAAAAAACAAAAAAACGTTGGTTTACTCCAATAAGCGCGAGGTATGTCTGGTCGCCTTCAAAAGCGGCGAATTGATTTGGGATTTCAAAGTCGACAAGGGGCAGGAGGCGCATACTGCGCGTTTTTTGCCGAACGGGAATATTTTGGTGGGCATTTGCGCTTCGCCCAAAGCAAGGATTTTGGAGCTTGGCAAAAACGGCAAAATATTAAAGGAAACAAATTTTGAAACGGGCGTGGAAAATCCGCATGGGCAGTTCAGGCAGATAATAAAAAATAAAAAAGGCAACTATGTCGTGCCTTTGATTGGAAGGGGGGCAGTTGTGGAGGTAAATCCCAAGGGGGAAATCGTAAGGGAGGTAAAATTGAATGCGCCCGTTTTCAGCGTCAAGGAATTGAAAAACGGCAACTGGCTGCTATCGTGCGACGGCGGCAGAATTTTTATCGTAAATCCCAATACGGAAGAGAAGCTAAGGGTCATAGACAACAGTAATATTGACGGGGCAAAAATGCTTTTTATGACGGAGGCGCAGATGCTTAAAAACGGCAATATTTTGGCTTCCAACTGGAACGGGCACAGCAAGGACAAGTCCCAGCCTAAGCTTATGGAAATCGATAAGAACAATAGGGTTGTCTGGGTTTTGAAAGACGACTCCGATATTCCGAATATTTCTGCGGTAACGGTTGTTGAAAGATAAAAATTCTGGCGCAGGCAAAAAGCCTGCGCCTTCTTGTTTATTTTGCTGCTCCGCGCCCCAGATAGAAGGGAATTAGAAAAGAGATAAAGGCGTGCTGAATCGAGGATGGCAGATAAAAGCCGTTTATCTTGTGGAATACCGTGTTGGACCATTCGGGAACAAGCCCCCAAAGCCAGCCTCCATGCAAAACTTTTTCCTCGACTTCAACGGGGATGGAGGCAAAAAACGCGAATATAAACGGGGCCACAATTATCGTGAACGCGCAGCCGAAGTATATGAGC
>JAGBWO010000264.1 GCA_017629765.1 Opitutales bacterium
CGAGTTCGGGGAGTATCACGATGTCGAAGTCAAGCCCCTTCGACTTGTGTATGCTCATGACTTGTATTGTGTCGGACGCCGCGCCTTCGCGTATTTTGTATTTTTGGATGTAGTCGGCGAAATCGTCTATGTCGCGGTTTTGCCTTGTGTCGAAATCCTTGCAGGCTTCCATAAATTGGCTTAGCCTGTTTTTTGTAAAGGAGTCGAAATCCTTTAAGCTCTCCGACAGGATTTTCGCAAGCGGTTCGAGCGATTTTTCAAAGCCCAACGACGATATTTTTTTAGCCAGCTCTTCGTCCCAATTTTCGTTCTGCAAAACGGAGCTTAGGGGAGACATTAGAACGTAGTTTTTTGCGAAGCTGTCCCGGGGATGCACGCAGAGCTTCAAAAGCGCGAGGATTGCGGGAATTGCCAAGTTGTCTTGCGCAATATGAATATCGAGTTCGCTCGCGACCCTTATGTTCGACTTTTCCCCGTCTTTTTCTGCCGCGACTTTCGAGCGGATTGTTTCGATTATTTGGAGGGCTTTTTTGTTTGTCTGCACGAGCACCGCGCAGGTGAGCCTTCTTGCTATGGGATTTTTTTTCTTTATGTAGTCGTAAACGGCGCTTCCAAGCGCGTCTTCGTCTTCGCTTTTTTCAAGGGCTTCGATGGAAATTTCCCCCCTTTGGTTTTGGTTTTTCGGGGCGCAGTCGTGGTCTTCCCAAATTTCAGACCATGCGCTTTCGGCGTTTTCGCCAAAATATGTTTTGAGCAGTTGGCGATTTGAGAAGATTTTGTTCACGAAATCTATCACTGCCGGGCATGAGCGGTAGGAAGTTTTCATTTGTTTTCCGTCTTCCATGTAGCTTTTGTATTTTTCGTAAATTTCCCCGAAAAGTTTCATATCGCCGCCGCGCCAGCCGTAAATGGACTGTTTAATGTCGCCCACAAAGTAGAAAGATTTTTCGCGCGCGGGGTCTGTGAGGGCTTCGTCGATTATGTCTTTAAAAACATCCCACTGCAGGCGCGATGTATCCTGAAACTCGTCGAAGAGCCAGTGCTTCGTGCTTGAATCAAGCCTGTATTCGGCAAATTTGCGCTCGACGGGATTTTGGCTTTTGGCTATGGAAATAGTCATGTCGTTGAAGCTTAGAAGCCCCTGTTTTCGCACGGTTTTATCGTAAATTTTTTCGTATTCGGAGACTATTTTATAAATTGCGGCAGCCGCCTTTCCAGAAGCGTTTATTTGCGAATATAAAAGCCGTTTTATGTTTTGGTCGATTGGCGGATATTCGTCTTCGTCGAAATTTCCCGTTTTCTTTGCGGAACCGGTTTCGCGGAAGCTCTCCGCGATTTCGGAAGTCAGTTTGGTAAGGTTGTAAACGCGGTCGAAGTCTGAATTTTTGAAAAATGTCAGGACGGAGTTTTTTTTCTTGTCGCCTTTTTCGGAAAAAATTTTTTCAAGAAGCCCGACGCATTCCCTGTATTTTTCGGAATTCCATTCGACAAGCGGAAATTTCGGGCTTATTGGGCTCCAGCGTTTTTTGTCGGGCTGCAGCAGGTATAAAAAATGCGCTTCGTCTACAAAGTTGTTTATGGTTGAAACAATCGTTTTTTTGTCTTTTCCAAAGCTCGCCTCTTTGATTGCCTGGGCAAATTCCGCGATGGTGGAGCTGTCGCCTGCAAACTGTTTCAGCGTTTCCGAAAGGGCTTTTTCTTTTGCCTTGCCCTCCGAAAATTCGTCGAGAATTTCCACGCTTTCGTTTATTCCGAGCTCGGAAGTGAAAAGCTTTAAAAATTTGGACGTAAAGGAGTCTATTGTGGAGAAATTCAAGTTTTGTAAAGACTTTGCGAATTTTTCCAAAATGTCCGCAAAATTCCCCTTTGACAGCTCCCCGATTTTTGCGATTTTATTTATGTCTTTTGAGAGCCCGGCTGCGGCTTCGGCGTTTTCGGCGGCCTCTGCGAGCTTTTGCATTGTTTTGCCGAAAAATTCGCCTGCGGCTTTGCGCGTGAATGTAAGCGCGCAAATTTCTTCGGGCTTTGCTCCGCCGGCGACAAGCGCGATTATGCGGTTTGTCAGGTTGTATGTTTTTCCGGACCCCGCGCTTGCGAGCGTTCGTTCGTTGCTAAAAATTATCTTATTCATCTGGATTTTATTTTGGAGAGGTCCAAGAATTTTTCGAGGTTCTTTGCGGCAAAGCCGAAGTATTCGGGATAGTCTGTTTCAAGTGGGCTTTTTGCGTCCGGCTCGAATTTAAAATCGAGGATGTCCTGTGCGATTTCCTCCGCTTTTTTCCTTGCGCTTTCTTCCGCCTCCGGAGAGTTTTTGTAGTATTCGATGCGCGTTTCCTCCGCCGATTTTGCAATCAAAAAGTACGCGCCTTCGATGTTTTCGGAATTGACGAATTTTTTTGCGGAGGCTATGTAAACGGGAAGCTGCAAGTCTTTCCATACAAAGTCTCCGCCTTTTAGCAAATAGTGGTTTTTTGTGGCGGCGCCATTGGGGGCGGTGTCTATTGTCTTGTAGTCTATCAAAAGATATTTGCCTTCGCGCTCGTTGAAGTCTATGCGGTCGATTTTCGCCTTGATTTTGAATTTTAGAACCGAAAGCTCCTTGAATTCCTTTTCGGCGTGCATCGTGCGCCATCCGTTTTTTCTGTGCTGCGCCTCTATTCTGGCTGCGGCGGAGAGTTTCGACAAAATGAAATATTTTTGAAGCGCGATGGCGGTTGGGATGTTTTTGCCGAAGTTTGATTTAAAAATCGCTTCGATGTTCCTTTTTAAGATTGCGAATATGGCTTCTTCCGAAACGCTTTCGGTGTTTTCCTTTACGAGAAGCTCAAATGCCTTGTGCGTTATTGTCCCGACATCCATTGCGTCAAGCTCGGATTTTTTTGCGTCAACCGAGTCCAGCTTCAAGACGCGCTTCAAGTAGAAGCCAAATGGGCAGGATATGTAGTGTTTGAAATCCGTCGCGTTTAGGCTGGAGGGCAGGGGCGCGGGCGGAACTTTCATTTTCCACGAATATGAAAAGGCCCGCGAACGCTTGTCGCTTTCGGCGTCTTGGAAGAGGTGTTTTGCCCGCGCGGCAAGTTCGGGTTTAGGCGTTTGCAAAAGCAGGCGCGACGGGCGCAGCGGCTCCCCGTCGAAGTCGGTTTGCGGAGCGTATATTTTTACTGCGGATTTTTCCCTTGAAGAAAGAATTGTGTGCAGAAAGTAAGAGTCTCTTGCATGCCTTGACTTTGCTGCGCGTATTCCCAAAAATTCGCGCAGAGAATTTGGCATAAAAGCGTCGGATGAAATGTTTTCAGGCACTTGCCCGTCGTTGAAGTCGGCGATTAGAAGGTTAGGCTCCGGCGTCCAAAATATTTCAAGCCAGTTTTTCATTTGGATTTCGCCATGCGCGCGGATTTTGCCGAACGTTTTTTTGTCGGCGGCGCCCAAAAGAATTTCGATTGTTTCGGGCAGGCTTGCTTTCCCGAAGGCTTCCTCCGCCGCCTTGATTTGGCAAAGAGTTGCAGATATGCGTTCTGCCTCTTCTTTTATCTCCGCGTCGAAAGTCTTTATTTTTACGAAGAAAGTTTGAAGGATTTGCGCGATTTTTTCCGAGTTTAATTCGGCATCCGGCGTCAGGGCGGAATTTATCGCTTCAAACAGTGAAAGCGCGGACGTGTCGTTTTTTTCCTCCGCCAATTTCATTGCCGTTTCCGGATTTAAGGCAAATTTTTTAAATTTGTAGCAGTCGATGATTTCAAAAATTTCTTTTGGGCATAAATTGGTTTTATGTTTTAGAAAAGACAGCATTGCGTCTTTTTGGACAATCGTTTTGAGGGAGTCGAAGTCGCGGGCGGAAAAGTAAAGGCTTAGGGTTTTCAAGAAGTCGAAAATTTCGCCGTCCGAAAGCTTTTCGCCCTCCGGAGAAAACGATTTTATGTTTTTTGAGGCGAGGGCGCGGGCTATTGCGGCGGCGCTTGCGCCTTCTTCGCAGGCTATTGCGCAGGCATCGGCGGCGTTGGCTCCGAATTTTGCCGCGTCGTTTGCCACGTTTTGCGCTTGGATTATGCGCGTTTGCGGCACCGAGATAGCGCCGTTTGGAATGTCGAAAATCTTGTCTTTCCAGTAATTTTCTTCGGGGATTCCGAAGGCGTCAAAATGTTTTGACAGGGCTTCTTTTGCAATGGTCAGCGAAAATATTTTCGAGCCGTTTTCTTCAAATTTTTTTAAGGCGTCGAATAAGATTTTTGGAGCGTCGGCAATTCCCGCAAGAAAAACCGTTTCGGGCGTTTCCCGCGGATTTTTCAACGCCTCCAAGAGGGCGTCTGCGGGGTCTTTTTTTGAAATTTTTGAGAGCGATAAAACATAGCTTTCGTCAAATTTTTCGATTTCTTCCCATCTGTCGGACTCGATGTTTGCGCTTTCTGAAATTTTTTTCGCTGCGTCTTTTATTGAAAGCCCCGCCTGCGCGCAGAGCGTCTTTATTTCCAGAAATTTTTTGAAAAAGTTTTTCGGAGACGGGGGAATGCCGTTTGGAAAAAGCGCGGGGAAATCTTCGTCCGAAAATTTTCCGACGGCGAAGCCCATCGCAAAACGCCTTTCTGTTTCTCCTGCGGACGGAATGTGCCGCGAAAATCTGCTGAAAAAAGCTTCGAGCGTCAGAACTTCAAGCCCCGCAATCCCGCCCCCGAATTTTTGCATTGATAGATTTGCAAGCTCCCGCGACAGGGCGTTCGCGCAGCTTTTTGTAGGCGCCAAAACCAGCGCGCCGGAAAAAATAAAATTGCCGCGCGACGGATTTAATATGTCGAAAATTTCTTTTGCGGCGGATTTTGCGGCGTTTAAATTCGGCTCAATGAAAATTCTAATAGGCATATGTTTTTATATACTCCTAATTAAAAAAATATCACGCCAATTTTGAAAAAAAATGAAGGGTATTTTATTTTTGCCATTTTCTTGTTGCCATTTTGGCGGGTTTTAAATTTGTTTGTCGGCAAATGGATATAAAGGTTTTATTTTCGGATTGGGGCGAATACGAGCTTTTGGACAGCGGCGACAGGCTGAAGCTTGAGCGTTTCGGCAATGTCGCCATTATAAGAAGCGAGCCGAAAGCGTGGTGGCGCAAATCCCGCCCCGAAATCTGGAAAAACGCCGACGCCCGATATTTGGACGATGACAAAAAGAACTCGAAATGGCAGTTTTTCAAAAAGATAAAGCCTCCCTCAATGGATTTTAACGGCGTCAAATTCGCGACGAAATTTATGGACGGCTCGAAGCACTTGGGAGTTTTTCCGGAACAGTCTCCGCATTGGGAATTTATCGCAAAATCTGCAAACGGAAGGAAAAATCCCAGGCTTTTGAATTTA
>JAGBWO010000265.1 GCA_017629765.1 Opitutales bacterium
GGAAAGGCAAGGTATTGCTGTCGTTTTAAAAATTTTTGCGCAATCGGCGCTCCCTTAAACGAGTGCCGATTTTTTTGCGCGCGGCAGGCAAAATAAAAAGCTTGTTTTAAGGGGGATTTTCTTTAAATATCAAGAAGTGAATTTTTATAATGTAAAGAAAGTGTCGATTGCGGCGTTTGCGCTGTCTTTTGCGAATGCGTGCGGGCTGTTTGCCGAAGAGGCGGGAAACGGCGGCAATACGCCTATGCAAAACGCCGATGCGGGAGTTTCCGAAGTCAGGGAGCTCGAAAAAAAATTTCAAGAGACGGAAGAGGAGCGCATTGAGGCCCAAAAGCGGAAGAGGCGCGAATTCTTTTTGGAAAGCGAAAAGCGCAGGCAGGCGGAACTTGAAAGGCGTTTGGAGGAAGAGCGCAAGTCCAAGAGCCGCAAATACAGGCATTCCATATTGTCGGGGCTGAAAGGCTCCGCGCCCGAGCTTGTTGCCGACAGCCCCATCGACTATGATGTCGAAAGCGGAAAGGTTGTGGCAAAAAACAACGCGAAGCTTTTGGACGAAAATTTTGAAATAACTGCGGATAAAATCGAATTCAATTCCAAGTCCGGCAAGGCGGGGGCTTCGGGCAACGTAATAATTTCCCAGGAAAACGTCAGGCTGCTTTCGGACGAAATTTTCATCGACACTAAAAGCAACGATTTTTCGGCAAAATACACCCGTTTCGGTTTTGCGCCGTTGTTTGCCGAAATACAGTCGGCTTCGACCGAGTCGAAATCGAAAGACGACAAGAAAATCAAGGCCAACGACGCGGTTTTTTACGTCGGGGAGCCGTCGTTTTTGTCTTTGAATGTCAAAGGCGGGGAATTCAGCTATGATTCCGAACGCGATTATGTCGAGCTTAAAGACGCGTATTTGCGCTTGGGGGACATCCCGTTTATGTATGTCCCGTACTACGGACAGTACGGCTTGGATTTGCCGCCGATAATCCTGCAAACAAGGGTCGGATACAACAGCGATTTCGGGTTCAAGTGGCAAAACACGGTCTTGTATTCGGGGCTTGGGCATATCGCCCCCGGAATGCTTTTTGACGTATATTCAAAGCGCGGAGTGCTTGTCGGCCCCGCCGCAAACATAAACTACAAGGGGGCTTTGATAACTTCAACGGGCGAGATAATTTCAGGCTACATAAAAGACCAGGCAAATTCGGGCATCTTAAATTCGGGACTGCCCGCGGGCGAAACATTGTCGCGCGACAGGTATTTCATAGACTTAAAAAACATTACAAGGTTTGAGGATAAAATTTCCCTTACCACCGTTTTAAATTATTGGAGCGACAGGTATGTCTTGCGCGATTTCCGCGAGTCGATTTTCGATGAAGACCAGCAGCCCGACAATTTTGCGGAATTTGTTTATGCCGGCGAAACTTACAACGCATCCGTTTTCACGCGCTTTTTGCCGAATTCTTGGGAACATGCGGTGCAGAGGCTTCCTGAGGCGAGGATTGACTTTGCGCCCCAACGTTATGAGCCGCTCGGCGTTTACTACAACTTTTACGCCTCTATGGGCTATTACAAGGAAAAATTTGAAGACGCCGTTTTTGAAACGCGCGACGATACGCGCTTTGATTCTTATTTCGGGCTTTCAAGGCCAATAAACCTTTCTTCTTGGGCGTCCTTTACGCCGCTTGCCGGCGTTCGCCTTACGCATTACAGCAACACTGTCGGCGCGGGCGATTCTTACTGGCGCGCTGTGGGGCAGGTGGGGTTTGACGCTCAAATGCAGGCATGGGGGCTTTGGCAAATCCGCAGCAAGACTCTCGGATTGGACGGACTTCGCCACAGCTTGCGCCCGATTATGCAGTACCGCTATATCCCCAATGCCGAAGACGGCAAAAAGCGCATTGAAGCAATCGACAATCTATATTACGACACGCATCCGTCGGTTCTCGACTTGGGGCTTATGCGCAATGTTGACGACCTTTACAACACCAACACTTTGAGGGTCGGCATTGAAAACGTGTTTGAGACAAGAAGCGGCAAATACGGCTCCCGCGAAGTGGCGCGCCTTAATTTCTACCAGGATTTCAATTTTGACAGGCAGCCCTACATAACAGACCATTTGAGGAAATATTCCTACTCCGATTTTTACATTCAAGGCTCGATTTCCCCCTCCGAATGGCTCAACATAGCAAACTATACGCGCATAAACGCAAATAACGGCGATATTGCCGAAACAAATTCATACATTGAACTTCACGACGCCGACGCTTGGAGAATCGCTTTCGGCAACATATATCTTCAAAGCGACATAAACCAGTATTATTTGCACGCCGAATTGCGCCTTACGGAAAATTACAGGCTCTTGGGCAGGTGGCATTACGACTATAAGCACAGCAGATTCACCGACCAAGTTTATTCTTTGTGGACGCGCGTGGGCAATTCTTGGGCTGTCGAGTACAGAATTTCGGTAAAGGAAGGTTCCAAGCGCGAAAATTCGCTTAGTCTTGGCGCAAACGTCAGATTTTTATCGTACTGATTATGGAGGAATTCGCGCCAGAAGACGGAATTTTGGGTTCGGCGGGGGAAATGCTTGTAAAGCTGCCCGTATTTGAAGGCCCTTTGGACTTGCTCCTGTTTCTCATCCGCAAAAACGAAATCGACATTTACGATATTCCAATCGAACAGATTACAAAGCAGTATTTGGCGGTTTTAAGGGCTATGAAAAATCTATCGCTTGACATCGCGGGCGAGTTTTTTGTGATGGCGGCTACTCTTATGTACATAAAAAGCCGAATGCTCCTGCCAACCGACGAACGCGCAAAACAGGCCCAGGATGAAGAAGACGGCGATATCGACCCGCGCTGGGAGCTTGTCGAACAGCTTTTGGAATACAAAAAAGTGAAGCAGGGGGCTATGCTCTTGGAAGACATGATAGACGCCCGCCAAAACTGTCTGCCGAGAATTTGCAAACAAAAAGACGCGGCGGAGCTTTCAAGACCCTTGAAAAACTCCGACAGAATCGAGATTTGGAACACGTTTAACAATGTTTTGCGCCGCC
>JAGBWO010000266.1 GCA_017629765.1 Opitutales bacterium
GTATTTTGAAGTATACCAATATCACTCAAATTCAAGGAATCGAGAATTCCTCGAAAGGAAAATTGCATGGAAAATCCAAGCAAATTTCTTTGGTGATATTTCTTCAGAATCAAGAGAAGTTGCTCATAAGATTGCAAATCTTTCATCTTTAAAAGTTCATAAGAAGTTTAAAACAAATCTCATATCAATTGATGGTTTTGAAAAGATTATAGATTTAAAGCTAAAAAGAGACTCAAGACTTCCAATGCCTGGAGCAATTCTTACGAAAATCCACAATGGCAAGAATATAATAGTCAAAGTTCTTGATAAAGGCTTTGAATTTGAAAACAAAAAATATAATTCTCTTTCTGCGATTGCAAGAGAAGTAATGGGAAGCAACTGGAACGGATATAAATTCTTCGGATTATGAAAAAAGAAAAAACATATCGCTGTGCAATCTATACAAGAAAATCAGTAGCTGAGGGCTTAGATATGGAATTTAACACGCTTGACGCCCAACGAGAAGCTGGCGAAAATTACATATTTTCGCAGAAAAACGAAGGCTGGAAAGTTATCACCAAGCACTATGACGATGGAGGTTTTTCTGGTGGGAACATGGATAGACCTGCTTTGAAAGAACTCTTTTCTGATATTGAAAAAGGGCTCATTGATATAGTTGTGGTATATAAAGTAGATAGATTATCTCGTTCACTGATGGATTTTGCAAAGATTGTAGAACTTTTTGAAAAATATAATGTATCCTTTGTTTCTGTGACACAGCACTTCAACACAAAGGATTCAATGGGGAGATTGACTTTGAATATTCTTTTATCATTTGCCCAATTCGAAAGAGAAATTATCTCTGAAAGAATCAGAGATAAAATCGTTGCCTCTAAGAGACGTGGTCAATGGATTGGAGGTCTTCCAATTTTAGGATTTGATACAAACTATGGCGGTAGAGGTGTATCAATAAATGAGCTCGAAGCTCAAACCGTTAGAGAAATATTCGACACGTATATTGAAAATCGTTCTATATCCAAAACGATAGAAGTTTTAAATCTCAAAGATGTGCGCAATAAACAATGGCGAACTAGAAAAGGCAAAGTTCGAGGTGGTCAGAAATTTTCAAAATCGACTTTAGCAAGACTCTTAAAGAACAAAAAGTATATAGGCAAAGTTGATTTTGATGGCAAAGTATACGATGGCGATTTTGGTTATATTGTTTCTGAAGAGATTTTTCAAAAAGCTCAAGAAATCTTAGAAAACAATAATTTTGAAAAGTGCATTCCAACAAAGAATAAATACAATGCACTTTTAAGTGGAAAATTATATTGTGCTCATTGTGGGACTCTTATGGGAACTCAATATACTAAAAAGACGCCTACAAAAATATACAGGTATTATATTTGTTGCCATGCTCAAAAATATGGGTGGAAAACATGTCCTCATCCATCATTGCCAGCAGATGAAATAGAAAATTATCTCGTTAGAGAACTTTCGGAAATTGCAAATTCTACAAAATTAAGAAACGAAGTTATCGAAAGTTTTTACCATAATACTATGACTCAAATTTCTGATTTGGGAAAACGTAATACAGCTTTATCACGTTCATTAATTGAACTTCGCAAGAAGATAAAAACAGAAGAGAGTATTTCAGCAAATCTATTTTATTTAGAAGACTTAAGAAAGCAAGAAGCTCAGATAATCGATTCAATTTCTTCAAATGAATCTATAATTAAAGAACTAACAAACAAAGCAGATATTAAGCGTCAAGAACTAGAAGAGCTATTTGGGAACTTTGACAACATTTGGAACAATCTAAGTTTTATTGAGCGAAAGGACTTATTTAACACCTTAATTGAAAAAGTAGTCTTTGACGGAACATCTGGAAAGATAGCAATTACATTTACTGAAACATTTAAAGACATACAAAAATGACAATAGAAAAAACAATTCACATTTCCTTTGGGAAGCGCAGAAATAATCAAATAAGAAATGGGCATCCAAAATCCAAAATAAATAGAGCATCTGAACTAATGGCTATTGCCATTGTTTTCGATGAATGGTTAGAATCAGGAAAAGTCGAAAGCTATACTGAGTTAGCTCAAATTACAGGACTTTCAAATCCTGAAATCTCACGAATAATGGACTATCGTTTGAAACCTGTAAACAAACAGGAAATCCTACTTTCTATTGCATAATTTCCTTTTGCTATTTCATAAGTTCGCCACCAAATGAGACTCTGACTGTTGCAACTTATTTTAGGATGCTGAGAATTTTTGAGAATTTACCCTAAAATGACCTTTCTATGCTGTCTCATTTACTCATATCAAATGAAACTTTTCTACTAACTGAGAATTTGCCTATGCTCTCAAACCTTGCATTTATTGGGGATTACACGAATACATAAAAAAGGAACTGTTGCAAATTTAAGCAATCCAGTTCCTTACTAAATTTTTAATGGTTGTCCGATAGGGACTCGAACCCCAACAAAAAGAGCCAGAATCTTTTGTGCTACCATTACACCATCGGACAATTCTCATTTTGTAAGCATTTAAATCTGACGGTTTTTATGCCAATGTCAAGATTTTTTCTAAAAATGCTTGACATTCATTTGGTTTAACCATTTGGTTGATGCCTATGGTTTTAAAAGGCGAGGAATGCAAAGACATAAATTTTGACGTCGCGGAAAATTCACACGATACGCGCAGCATTATTGCCCTTGCCGCCATTGACGAGTTTGCCTTGCGCTCCGTTGACGGCGCGCGGACGCGCCACATTGCAAAGAAAGCGAATGTAAACCATGCCGCAATTTCTTATTATTTCGGCGGCAAATGGAATATGTATCTTGAAATAATACGCGTGCTGGTGAGGCATTTTTCCAAGCTTTTTGCGCCCGTCTATGAAGAGTGCGAGGCTTTTTTTAAATCCGAAAGCAAGTCGCGCGCGCAGGCTATAGGGCTTTTAAAAAAATATTTGGTTACGTCGCATCAGTTCTATTTGAAGGATCTCTCGTCGAAAATCGACATGATAATCAAAAGGGAGGAAAACTTCCCGACAGAGGCGTTTGACATCGTTTTTGAAGAGGGCATCCGCTATCATTTTTCAATAATGAAAGACTTGATTGCCTTTTTAATGCCGGACGCCTCCGACGAAGAAATCTCTTCAATTTCAATTTCGATTATCGGAATGAACTCTTCAATCACTTCCTGCAAAACGGCGTTTTTGAAGCTGAACGGCAAGGACAGCCTTTCGGTTGGAGATATCGGGCTGTTTTCAAAAACAATAGAAAATTTAATCGACAAAATATTTCAATAAACATTTAAGCTGTATGAAAAAAGAAGTAAAAAAACTGTTTTTGGCATCTTTAACGCTTGCAAGCGCGTTTATCTTTTCCGCTTGCTCGAAAAATGAAGCGGTATCGCAAAAGCCGAATTCCGCGCCCGAAGTGACAGTGGCTCTTCCCGAAAAAAGGGCGGTCGAAATTTGGGACTCTTTCACTGCGCGTTTGGAGGGCAACAAGGAGGTTGAAATCCGCGCGAGGGTGAGCGGCTATCTTTCAAAAATATGCTTTAAGGACGGCGAGTTCGTAAAGGAGGGGCAGCTTTTGTTTGAAATTGATCCGCGCCCGTTTATCGCGGTTGTAAAGGAATGCGAAGCGAGCATCAAGGAGGCTGAAAGCCGCATCATTTTGGCGAAGGGGAACTTGAAGAGGGCCGAAGAGCTTATAAAGACAAACGCTATTTCCGGCGAAGTTTTGGAAACCCGCAAATGCGAGCTTTTGAGCGCACAGGCGGCTCTTTTGAGCGCGCAGGCAAGGCATACGGAAGCCGCCTTGAATTTGGAATTTACCAAAGTTTTGTCGCCCATAACGGGCTTTGTGAGCAGGAGGTATGTCGATGAAGGCAATCTTGTAAACGCATCTTCCACCCTGCTTGCGACTGTTGTTTCAAGGAAGATTATCTACGCGTATTTCAACATTAACGAGCGCGATATTTTGCGCTACCAAAAGAACGGACTTTTCAAAAGGATGAAGTCGGGCGATTTGCCTGTCGTAAAAATGAAGCTTTTGGACGAGGAAATCGAATCGCATGTCGGGAAGCTTACTTATGTTCAAAACGAATTCGATATGGGCAATTTGGAATTGCGCGCGGAATTCGACAATGAAAAGGGCGAATTGTTCCCGGGAGTTTGGTCGAAGGTTTCTTTGCAGAGCGAAAAGGCCAAGGAAAAAATTCTTGTTCCGGAATCGTCGGTCGGCACCGACTTGGTCGGCAGGTACGTTTTGGTTGTGGACGACAAAAACAAGGTCAACTATGTTCCCGTGCGCGTAAGCGAAACAATCGGCAAAATGCAGATTGTGGAAAGCGGGCTTTCGGGCGACGAAAAGGTGGTTGTTGTCGGCATTCAGAGGGCTGTTCCCGGAGCGCAGGTATCTCCCGTCGAAGCCAAAGTGCAGGATGTCGTAAAAGAAGAGGAAAAGAAATAGTTTTTTCCTTGCGCTTTAACAGTAAATTTTTCAAGCAATGAAATTTTCGCACTTTTTTATCGACAGGCCGATTTTTGCTTCGGTCATATCAATCATAATAGTGTTGGTGGGCAGTATTGCGTATTTCAATTTGCCCGTCACCCAGTATCCCGAAATCGTGCCTCCGTCGGTTGTGATTTCGGCAAACTATCCCGGCGCAAGCCCCGAAGTTATAATGAACACCGTCGCCGCTCCAATTGAAGAGCAGGTAAACGGCGTTGAAGACATGCTTTACATGCAAAGCCAATGCTCTTCGGACGGCTCTATGCAGATTACCGTTACTTTCAAAACTGGCACCGACGTTGACAAGGCTCAGATTTTGACGCAAAACCGCGTTGAAATTGCGAAGCCCCGCCTGCCGCAGGATGTAACGAGCATAGGCGTTACGGTGAAGAAGCGTTCGCCGAACATTATTTTGTTCGCGTCTTTGATTTCTCCGGACAACAGCAGGGACAAGCTTTATTTGACAAACTACGCGATTTCCCAGCTTAAAGACCGCCTTGCGCGCATCAAGGGCGTCGGCGAAATCCAGATTTTCGGCGCGAAAGAGTATTCCATGCGCGTCTGGATGGACCCCGACCGTCTTGCCTATTTGAACATATCTCCGAACGAGGTTTTGGGCGCGCTTCGCGAGCAGAACAAGCAGGTTGCGGCGGGCAAAATCAACCAGCCGCCGATGGACACGGGGTCGGCTTTCGAGCTTATCATCAACGCGCAGGGCCGTTTGCAGACCGAGGAGGAATTCGGAAACATCATAGTTAAGTTTACCGAAGACGGAAAAGTCATAAAATTAAAGGATATTGCGCGTTTGGAATTGGGCGCGTACACTTACGCGGACGAATCCTATTTGAACAATATGGGCATGGTCGCAATCGCGTTTTTCCAGTTGCCCGGCTCAAACGCGCTGAATACCGCCGACAGCATCATGAAGGAAATGGAAATCCTTAAAAAGGAATTTCCGTCGGGCGTAGACTATGTAATTCCGTTCAATGTGACAAAGTTCGTGGGCGAATCCGTAAATGCCGTATATCACACGATTTTTGAGGCGGTTATTCTCGTCGTTTTGGTGGTAATGATATTTTTGCAGAATTGGAGGGCCGCGATTATACCGCTTTTCGCGATACCCGTTTCTTTGATAGGCACGTTTGCAATGATGTACGCGCTGGGATTTTCAATCAACAATTTGAGCCTGTTCGGTTTGGTGCTTGCAATCGGCATTGTTGTTGACGACGCAATCGTAGTTGTGGAGAACGTTGAAAGAAACATGCATGACGGGCTTCCCGTAAAGGAGGCGACAAAGAAGGCGATGACTCAGGTGCAGGGCGCGCTAATTGCCATTGCGCTCGTGCTTTCGGCGGTTTTCGTCCCGACGGCGTTTATCGAAGGCATTTCGGGGCAGTTTTACAGGCAGTTTGCAATTACGATTGCGGCTTCCACGATATTTTCCGCAATAGTTTCGCTTACGCTTTCCCCCGCGCTTTGCGCGCTGTTCCTTACGGAAAAGGACGCCAAGCCGGACCTCTTTACGCGGGGATACAATTTTATGTTCGGCTGGCTTTTCAAGGGTTTTAACGCATGCTTTGCATGGGTTTCCGAAAAGTACGGCAAGCTGGTCGCGCAGTTTGCGCGCTTTTGGCTCATAATTCTCTTCTTGTATGCGGGGTTGTTGGGAGGTGCGGTATGGTTCTTCGACAACACTCCGAAGGGCTTTATTCCCGGGCAGGACAGAGGCTATTTGTTCTCTTCAATACAGCTGCCCGACGGCGCGTCTTTTGAAAGAACGCAGAAAGTGATGGACAAGGCAAGCTCCCTCATAAAAAATATCGACGGCGTAAATTACGCAATCGCAATTGCGGGATTGAACGGAGCCACATTTTCGCGCATGTCGAATGCCGGAACGATATTCATCAATCTTGAAGATTTTGACGTGCGCCTTCCCAAAGGGGCAACTGCAAACAAGATATTGGCGCAGGCAAACGCAATTCTTGCAAAGGAAATTCCCGAAGCGGTGTCTTATGTTTTGGCTCCGCCCCCCGTTGACGGCATGGGCAACGGCGGCGACTACAAATTCTATGTCCAGGACAAAGTCGGTTTGGGGCTTGACACTGTGCAGAAATACACGAATTTGATGGCGGCGAAGGCAACCCAGGAGCTCGACCCCGTTTCGTTTGCGTTTACCACTTACCGCGTTTCAAATCCGCAGCTTTATGCCGACATTGACCGCGAGCGCGCGCAAAAGCTGAATGTTCCAATCTCCTCGATTTTCGAAACGATGCAGTACCATTTGGGTTCCGTTTACGTCAACGACTTTAACATTATCGGGCGCGTTTACCGCGTTGTCGCCCAAGCGGAGGGCAAGTCGCGCAGGGAGGTGAACGACATTTACAATCTCTATGTTCCGAATGCGCAGGGCAAAAACGTGCCTCTTGGGTCCGTTGCGAACGTAAAGCGCATTGTGGGTCCTGTGACAACCATGCGCTACAATCTTTACACTGCCGCCGAAGTTCAGGGCAATCTTGCTCCCGGTTTTTCGACGGGGCAGGCGATAAGGGAAATCGAGGCTCTTGCGGAAAGGGAGCTTCCGAAGGGCATGGGCATCGAGTGGACGGACATCGCATATCAGGAAAAGCTCACGGGCAATACCGCAATGATAGTGTTTGCAATGTGCGTGATTTTCGTATTCCTGATTCTTGCGGCTTTGTATGAAAGCGTAACTTTGCCCCTTGCGGTTATTTTGGTGGTGCCCCTTGTATTGCTGTTTGCCATTATGGGCGTGCATTTCAGGGGAATGGACAACAACATAATGACCCAAATCGGATTTGTCGTTTTGATTGGTTTGGCTTGCAAAAACGCGATTTTGATTGTGGAATTCGCCCACCAGCGCGAAATGAAAGGGGAAGAGCTTGTTTCTTCCGTCCAGAACGCGTCAAAAAACCGTTTGCGCCCGATTTTAATGACGTCTCTTGCGTTTATTTTGGGCGTTGTGCCTCTTGCATACGCGACCGGCGCGGGCAGCGAACTCCGTCAGGCATTGGGAACTTCGGTATTCTTCGGCATGATAGGGGTTACGGTATTCGGCTGCATATTCACTCCCGTATTCTATTATGTTATACGCAGGTTTTTTGCCGCGAAGCATAAAATAGAAGCGGAATAAATTTTTGGAGGAAAAAATAAATCTGGCATATGGTGAAAATGAAAAATAAATTTCAAAAAATTTGCAACGGCGCGCTGTTTGCGGCGGCGGGGCTTGCGTTAGGCGCATGCACGCTCGAACCCGATTATGTCGTGCCTGAAACTCCGCTTGATTCGCAGGCGGAAGAAATGAAAAGCTTCAAGTATGCGGAAGGCTTGTGGGCTGACGCAAACCCAAGCGACGCGCAGTTGAAGGGAAAATGGTGGCTCATTTTCAACGACGACAAGCTTTCCGGCCTGATTGAGGCGTGCCGCGAAAAAAACCCGAATTTGAAGTCGGCATTTTATGCCGTGGAACAGGCGCGGCAGAAGGCGAGAATGACGGAGTCGGAGCTGTATCCGTGGCTTAACGGCAATGCAAGCTATTCAAAAACCGACACTTCCGAGAACGAATTTTCGTACCGCGGGGCTTATGAGGATTACAGAATAGGTCTTGGACTTACTTGGGACTTGGACTTCTTCGGAAGAGTTCAGGCTCTCCTTGCAAGCGAGGTCGCCGACGCGCAGGCTTTGCGCGCCGCCTATGAAAACACGATGCTTATGCTTGAAGCAAACGTGGCAAGCGTTTATTTCTCAATCCGCCAGTACAACTCTGAAATTCTGCTTTTGGAAGAAACCGTGAATGTCCGTCAAAAGCAGGTTGACCTCGTGACAAACAGGGCAAAGGCGAAATACGCGCACGAAGCCGACGTAAAGAGGGCGGAACAGCAGTTTTACGAAGCTGTTACCCAGCTTGCTTCCGTCAGAAAGCTTCGCGACGCCGCGACAAATTATCTTGCGTATTTGACGGGGACAATTCCCGCAAATTTGCAGGCCACAACCGAGCCTATTGCGGAGGTTTTGCCGAAAGTTCCCTCTATTATTCCCTCCCAGCTTTTGGAGCGCCGCCCCGATATTGCGCAGGCGGAGCGCGGAGTGTTTTCCGCCAATATGAAAATAGGCGCGGCGAAGTCGGCTTTCTTCCCGACAATCCAGATTACTTCGTCTTTGGATTTGGCGTCGCAAGACATTGGGGATTTGCTTGAAGGCAATTCTCTTGCGTGGGGCGTAAGCCCTCGCCTGTATCTGCCGCTTTTTCAGGCGGGAAAGCTTTATGCCCAGTATCAGGTAGCCCTTTCCCAGCATTTGGAGGCTTCGGAAAAATATAAGGCGACTGTCTTGAACGCGATTTACGAAGTGGAAAACGCGCTTTCTGAAATCAAGAATTTGAAGGCCGAGTACGATGCGCGCGCAAAGAGCGCGGCGGCTTCAAAAGCGGTGGAGGAGCTTACGCGCAACCAGTTCGATTCGGGCGTCATCGACTACTTTGAGTACACCGACGCCGAGCGTCTGGCGCTGACAAACGAGCGCGAGCGCATACGCCTGCGCGGGGAGCAGTTCCGCAGCGTGGTTTCTCTTGTTCTTGCCATCGGCGGCGGCGTTGACGACGATGGGGAAGGCGAAAAAACGGCAGCCAAATGACGTTTGCGCAATTCAAAGAAGTAGACTGCTTTACAAAATGCGGACTCTAAAAAGGTCCGTTGCAGATTGGATGTTTTAGCAGAAGACGGCATCGGTTTTTTATCGGTGCCGTCTTTTTTATGCGTGGGCAAAACGGCATTTTAAGGCTTTTTCGCCGTTTTCTTTAAATTTATTTTTTCCTCTTTTAGCTGAAAATAAAAAGGAGACTGCTTTTTGCAATCTCCCTAAAAAGAATTTTCCGACGGGTGGATTTGGAAACTAAAGCTTATTTTAAAGCGTTTAACGCCGCCTCGTAGTCGGGTTCCTGCGTGATTTCCGAATTTAAGGCGCAGTAGGAAACCTCGCCCTCTTTTGAAATTATAACGATTGCGCGCGCAAGCAGGCCTTTGAGCGGACCTTCTTCAATTAAGATTCCGTAATCTTTCGCAAAAGAGCTTTCCCTGAAATCCGACAGCGTTTCGACGTTTTCTATGCCTTCGGCCGCGCAAAATCTGCCCTGGGCAAAGGGAAGGTCTTTTGATATGCAAAGCACTTTTACGTCGGGGATTTTTGCCGCAAGCTCGTTGAATTTTCGCACGCTCGCCGCGCAGACTCCCGTATCTATGCTTGGAAATATATTTAGAAGAAGCCGCTTGCCGCATTTGCCTTCAAATGAAAACTCGCCCAAGTCTTTTTTTACGAGCTTAAAAGAAGGGGCTTTTGCGCCCTTTGTTATGAATTCGCCGGCAAGCTTGCAGGGCGTTCCCTTGAAATTTACTTTATTAGCCATAAATTTTTTATCGGATTGTCCCGCCGGTTTTTAAAAATTTATTTACAAGAGGCGGCGAATTTTTAAAGTGTTTTTATGAAATATTTTATCAGCGCCATTTATGCGGGGCTTATGATTGCGTTTGGCGGCGCGGTCTATGTCGCTTCCGACAACAAATATGCCGGCTCTTTTCTGTTTTCATTGGGGCTTTTGACGGTGGTTTTGCGCGGTTTTGACTTGTACACGGGAAAAATCGGCTATCTGACGCTTGCAAAGTCGGATTCTTCGGTTTTCAACGTTGCCAAGGCTCCGTTTTACTATCCCATAATAATTTTCGGCAATTTTGCGGGCGCGTGGCTTTTGGGAACTGCCTTGCGTTGCACGCGTTTTTCGGAAGCCGTGATTCAAAAGACTTCCGCATTGTCTGCCGCCAAGCTCGGCGATTCCCCTTTAAGCATATTCATCCTTTCCGTCGCCTGCGGAATTATGATGTTTCTGGCTGTTGACGGCTACAAAAAATCGCAAAACTGGCTCTTTGTGATATTGCCTGTAATGGTGTTTATAATTTCAGGCTTTGAGCACAGCGTGGCAAATATGTTTTATTTTTCCGCCGCCGATGTTTGGGATTCAAAAACTGTTTTCTATGAATTTTTGATGATATTGGGCAACGGGGCGGGCGCGATAGTTTACCGCGTTTGCGAAAAATTGAAATAAGGGGCTATTTTACAATCCTTGCGGGAAGCCCCGCCGCGAGCATCGCTTCTTTTGCCTGGCTTATGGAGTATGTGCCGAAGTGGAAAATTGAAGCCGCCAAAACCGCGCTCGCCTTTCCGTATTTTACCGCGTCGACAAGATGTTCGAGCTTGCCTGCGCCCCCCGACGCGATGACGGGAATGCGCACCGCCTCGCTAACCGCTCTGGTAAGCTCTATGTCGTAGCCGTCTTTTGTGCCGTCGGCGTCCATTGAGGTTAGAAGAATTTCTCCCGCGCCGCGTTTTTCGACTTCTCTTGCCCATTCTATGGCGTCAAGCCCTGTTTTGTTGCGTCCGCCGTGCGTGTAAACGCCCCATTTGCCGTTTTCCTCCCTTTTGGCGTCTATTGCCACGACGATGCACTGGTTGCCGAATTTTGCGGACGCCTCCGAAATCAAGTTCGGATTGGTTATTGCGGAAGTGTTTAGCGAAACTTTGTCTGCGCCGGCGTTCAGCATTGCCCTGATGTCTTCGATTGTGCGCAGCCCTCCGCCCACGGTAAGCGGCATAAAGCATTGGCTTGCGGTGCGCTCCACGACGTCGCGCATAATCGCCCTGCCGTCGCTCGAAGCGGTGATATCCAAAAAGACGAGTTCGTCGGCCCCCTGCGCCTCATAGGCTTTTGCCTGTTCGACGGGATCGCCCGCGTCAATCAAATTTACGAAATTTACGCCTTTAACGACTCTGCCTGCGTGCACGTCGAGGCACGGTATAATTCTAACGCTTAACATTTTTATTTAAAGGTCGGATCAATGTCCAAAGTTTCGTTGGGGTTTAGTGTGAGTTCGCCGAGATTTGACGGGATTTCATCGTTTAGCCATATCGAAATTTTCACGGGTTCCGATATGATGCCTTCGCATTTCCATTGGTATTTGCCTATTTCAAGCAGATCCATTGCGGTTCCTTTTTCTTGGCTCAGGCCCGCGCCGTTTCCGCGAATGTATGGAATGTTGCCTATGCCCAAAAAGGCGTTCGCAACCACGGCGGTGTCTCCGTTTTTGATGCGTTGCGGCTTATGCGCCTGCGGGAGTTCTTCCTCCGGAAAAAGAGTGTCTTCGCGGGCGATTTTTTCTTCGTACCTGCCAACCCCTTCGCTCACTTCCCTGTAAGTTTCGGTTTTTTCCAAGTCTTCAATGGAAATTGACGAGGCGGTGTCGGAAGCGTCCTGCTTTTCAAGGGGAACTTCCATTCCGTTTGACTCTTCGGGGGCGTCGCCCTGCCTGTTTTTTTCTATGAAGCGCGAGACGGTTTCGCGCGTTGAAAAGGTTTGGGAATTTTGGAATGCCTTGTCGAGCATTCCCGACCATTTGGGGTTTCCCTTTGTTTTGCTTTTGGGCTTTTCTTCCAAAATTTCTTCTTCCGCTGAAATCGGCTCTTCGTCTTCGGGGTCTTCCATTTCTTCTTCGACATCGTCGTCTTTGCCGAAGTCCCCGTCAAAATCGCCTAAATTTTCATCTTCGTCTTGATTTTCATTTTCCGCTTCTTCTGTTTGTTCTGGAGTTTCTTCCGAATGCGTTTCTTCGCTTGCTTCTTCAAGCTCGCTTATTTCTTCGCCGAAGCTGTCAGCCATATTTTGGAGCTTTTCGCAGATGTCGTCCAAAATTTGGAATTTGCTTTCCGATTTTTCCGACAGCGTTTCGATTTTCCCGTTTAAAACTTCCATCTCTTCCGAAAAATTCGATTTTTCGGCAAGCCTGCCGAAATCGTCTTTCAATGCGGATATTGATGAATTGAGGCTTTTCAGCTCTTCTTCAAATTTTGAATTGCCGTTTTCTTTTATCAGGGCGAGTTTTGCGTCAAGCGACGCGGCAAGCGCGTTTAGGCTTTCTATTTCCTCGCCTGCAATGTCGATTTTTTTCATTTGCTCCATCAGGGCGTCGCGCAAGGTGCGCAAATCCGCGAATATTTGGCGGATTTCCGTTGAGGATTTAAGCGTCCGGCTTTGCTCTTCGGATTTTTTTTGTTCTCGGAAGTTTAAGACGACGGGAACAAGCACCATGAACATTGCTATTAAGACAACCGCCGCCAGCGCAAAAGTCTGTCCCGATTCAAGGGGTTCTTTCAAGAGTATGTTGGGCAAGGCGATTAAAAAAACCGCCAGAAACATTAGAGCGTCCGCCGCGAACAGGGGGAGCATCGAAAATTTCTTTTGCATGGAGGTGTTTCCTTTTTTATGTTTTTATTTTGATGAAATTGCGTCGACGTAGCCCGCCTTGCGATATACTTTCGACATCATTTTGTCGGCTCTGCGCTGGGCGGCGGCGGCTCCGCGTTTCAGCACGCTTTCCAGATATGCCTTATCGGTCATAAGCTCTTCGTATTTAATGCGTATCGGGTCGAACTTCGCAATGACTGCGTCGGCAACCGCTTTTTTAAATTCTCCGTATTGTTTTCCGATAAATTCGTTTTCTATGTCTGAGACGGACTTGTCGCTGACGGAGCTCATTATGCTTATTAAATTGGATATGCCGCTCTTCCCTTCGGCGAATTTTACCTCGTTTCCGCTGTCGGTGACCGCGCTCATGATTTTTTTGCGCAGCACGTCGGGAGTGTCTATCATATACAGCGAGCCGAGCGCGTTTTTATCGGACTTCGACATCTTGGCGTCGGGGTTTTGAAGCGACATTATTCTTGCGCCCGTTTTGGGGATGTATGCTTCGGGCAGGTTGAATGTAGGCGAATATGTGTTGTTGAACTTCTGTGCAAGATCCCTTGCAAGCTCCATGTGCTGTTTCTGGTCTTCGCCTACGGGAACCAAGTCCGCGTTGTATATCAATATGTCGGCCGCCATCAAAACGGGGTAGAACAGAAGCCCGGAGCCGATTGAAGCTCCGCCCGAGCCTTCTGCGAGCTTGCGCGCCTTGTCTTTGAACTGCGTCATTCTTTCAAGCTGTCCGATTGGGCATAGGCACGCCAATATCCAAGTAAGCTCGGAATGCCCGCGCACGTTGCTTTGAATGAACATATTGCATTTGTCGGGATTAAGCCCGCACGCCAAGTACTGCGCCGCGCACATGTATGTGTTTTTGCGAAGCTCTGCGGGGACATAGGGCATTGTGATTGCGTGCATGTCGACTATGCCGAAGTAGCATTCGTAATCCTCCTGCATTTTAACCCATTGGCGCACCGCGCCTATGTAGTTGCCCAAGTGCAGTTTGCCTGTCGGCTGGGCGCAAGTTAGAACGACTTTTTTTTGCAAAGTTTGATTTTCCATTTTCTTATAAAGATAAAATGCAATTAAAACGCCTGTTTTTCAATAGTATTTTTTCCAAAAAGAATCGGAGTAAAAAATTGAAAAATCTGATTTTGGAGGCGGATTTTCTTTTATGTTGTTTTATGGATGATTTCCGGCGGCGCGATGTTTTTCATGAAGTCCGTTTGTTGATTTTTTAGTTGACGAGGTTTTTTATGAGGCGTAGCTTTAACAGCATCATAGAATAATGTCGCATTGTTTTTTCTCGAAACGGCAATGCGATTTTATTCGCGTTTTTACCCCCCCTGTTTGAGGGAATATTTCAAATACTAATCAAATATAAAAAACATATGAAAAACAAGTGTATCACGGACGCAAATGAAGCAGTGGCTTCAGTGGCATTCAGATTGAGCGAAACCATCGCCATTTACCCGATTACACCGTCTTCTCCGATGGCGGAATCCTGCGAGGAATGGGCGGTTAAGGGCAAGAAAAACATTTGGGACGCCACTCCGGAAATTTCACAGCTGCAAAGCGAAGGCGGCGTTGCAGGCGCAGTCCACGGCGCATTGGCAACAGGTACTTTGATGACCTCTTTCACTGCGTCGCAGGGTTTGCTTTTGATGATTCCGAACATGTACAAAATCGCGGGCGAATTGACCCCGTTTGTGCTTCACGTTTCCGCCCGCGCCCTCGCTTTCCACGGCTTGTCGATTTTCGGCGACCAGGCCGACGTAATGGCGTGCCGCCAGACGGGTTTTGCGATGCTCTGCTCAAATTCGGCGCAGGAAGCCCACGACTTTGCGGCAATCGCACATGCTTCCACTTTGGAATCCCGCGTTCCGTTCTTGCATTTCTTTGACGGTTTCCGCACTTCGCACGAAATCAACACTTACGAATTCGTGACCGACGAAATCTTAAAGGAAATGGTTCCCTACGAAAAGGTTGTGGAATTCCGCTCCCGCGCCCTCAGCCCCGAACATCCGTTCATCAAGGGTACCGCGCAAAATCCCGACGTCTATTTCCAAGGTCAGGAAGCCCGCAACATTTTCTACAAGAACTGCATTGACATCGTCCAAGCTAACATGGACAAGTTCGCGAAATTGACCGGCCGCCAGTACCGCTTGTACGAATATGTGGGCGCGCCCGACGCAGAGCACGTAATCGTTGCAATGGGTTCCGGCATTCAAACAATTGAAGAAACCGTCGCATATTTGAATTCCAAGGGCGGCAAATTCGGCGCGCTGAAAGTGCGCCTCTTTATGCCCTTTGACGCAGAACGCCTCTTGAAGGAGCTTCCCTCCACCGTAAAGACAATCACTGTTTTGGACAGAACAAAAGAGCCCGGCTCTTTGGCGGAACCCCTTGATCAGGACATTGCAACTTCAATCGTCGAAGGCAGAAATTCGGGGCTTATCAAAATCGACCCCGTTCTCTTGGGCGGCCGCTACGGTTTGGGCTCTAAGGAATTTACTCCCGCAATGGTCAAGGGCGTCTTTGAAAACGCCCAAAGCGCGAAGCCGAAAAACCATTTCTCTGTCGGCATCGTTGACGACGTAACAAACAATTCGATTTCATACGACGAATCTTTCGACCTTGAAAGCGACAAGGTTTTGCGCGCGGTATTCTTTGGTTTGGGCTCTGACGGCACGGTCGGCGCAAACAAGAACTCCATCAAGATTATCGGCAACGCGACCGACAACTATGCGCAGGCGTACTTCGTTTACGACTCCAAGAAGTCGGGTGGCATCACTGTTTCGCACCTGCGCTTCGGCCCCGAAGAAATCAAGGCTCCGTACCTCATCAAGAACGCGCAGTTTGTCGCGTGCCACCAGTTCTCGTTCATGGACAAGTACGACATCTTGGACAGGGCGGCGGAAGGCGGCGTATTTCTCTTGAATTCAATTCACGGCGCGGACGAAGTTTGGAACTATCTAAACCGCGACGTTCAGGAAAAGATTATCGCAAAGAAGCTTAAATTCTATGTAATCGACGCCTACAAGGTTGCAAAAGAAACGGGCATGGGCGGCAGAATAAACACCATCATGCAGACCTGCTACTTTGCTATTTCTGGCGTATTGCCGCGCGAAGAAGCAATCGCAAAAATCAAGGCTTACGCTGAAAAGACCTATATGAAGAAGGGCCAGGCGGTTGTCGAAAAGAACTTCAAGGCAATCGACGCATCCGTCGCAAACCTCCATGAAGTGAAAGTCCCGTCTTCGGTGTCCTCGCAGAGAGGCTTCCCGAAAGCGGTTTCGGACGAAGCTCCGGATTTTGTAAAGCGCGTGACGGCGATTATGATGGGCGACAAGGGCGATTCTTTGCCCGTTTCCGCAATGCCTGTCGACGGCGTATGGCCTTCGGCAACCACAAAGTGGGAAAAGCGCAACATCGCAATCGAAGTTCCGGCTTGGAAGCCCGAGCTTTGCATCCAGTGCGCAAAGTGCTCGACAATCTGCCCGCATGCGGCAATCCGCGCAAAATTCTATCCGACGGAACTTTTGAAAGACGCTCCCGAAACATTTAAGAGCGTTCCGTTCCGCAGCAAAGACAATCCGAACTGCTCTTTCACAATCCAAGTTGCGGTTGAAGACTGCACGGGCTGCGGCTTGTGCGTATCGGTATGCCCCGCAAAGAGCCGCACGGAAGAAGGCGTAAAGGCGTTGAATATGACGGTCCAGGAGCCAATCCGCGAAAAGGAACACGACAACTTCGAGTTCTTCCTGAATTTGCCGAATCCCGATCCGCTGAAGCTCTCCGACACTGTAAAGGATGTCCAATTCCGCCAGCCCTTGTTTGAATTCTCGGGCGCGTGCGCAGGTTGCGGCGAAACTCCGTACATCAAGATGCTCACCCAGCTTTTCGGCGACAGGCTTTTGATTGCGAATGCAACGGGCTGCTCTTCGATTTACGGCGGCAATCTTCCCACGACTCCGTATGCGGTAAATAAGGACGGCAGAGGCCCTGCTTGGGCAAACTCTCTCTTCGAAGACAATGCCGAATTCGGTTTGGGCTACCGCATTTCTTTGGATGCAAAGGAAAAGATGGCAAAGGAACTCTTGGTAAAGCTCTCTTCAACAGTAGGCGAAGACTTGGTTAAGTCGATTCTCGAAGCCGACCAGTCGAACGACGCGGGCATTGCCGCCCAGCGCGAAAGGGTTGCGGCTTTGAAAGCCAAGATTGCGGGCGACGCGAGCTTTGAGGCGAAGGCTCTCCTTCCTCTTGCGGACGACCTCGTTGAAAAGGCGGTCTGGATTATCGGCGGCGACGGTTGGTCTTACGATATCGGCTACGGCGGCCTTGACCATGTTTTGGCAAGCGGCAGAAACATAAACGTCCTCATTCTCGACACCGAAGTTTATTCCAACACGGGCGGACAGATGTCGAAATCGACTCCGATAGGCGCGGTTGCGAAATTCGCGACAAAGGGCAAGTCAACTCCAAAGAAGGATATCGGTATGCTCGCAATAGACTATGGCAACATTTACGTTGCGCAGGTTTCGATGGGCGCAAAGGATACGCAGGTTGTTCAGGCAATGCGCGAGGCAGAAAGCTACAAGGGCGCGTCTTTGGTCATTGCCTACTCGCACTGCATATCGCACGGCTTTAACCTTTCAAGCGGCGCGGAACACCAGAAGACTGCGGTTGATACAGGCTACTGGCCTTTGTACCGCTACGATCCGCGCAAGATTGAGCGCGGCGAAAATCCGTTCAAGCTTGACAGCGCAGACCCGAAGCTTCCGGTAATCGAACACATGAAGAACGAAAACCGCTTCAAGCAGTTGATGGCTTCCAACCCCGAAAGGGCGGAAGAGCTCGCAAAATTCGCCCAAGAGTTCATAAACGCGCGCTGGGCAAAGTACAAGTATCTGGCGCAAAGATAGGCATTCCGTTGAATGTTTTGCAAACGCCCGCAAGCATAAAACTTGCGGGCGTTTTTGTTTTGATTTTTGCTAAAAAACGTTTTGTCGCCATTTTGATATTGCAAGATTTTTTGCGAAATTTTTTAATCGAAGAATGAAAAGAATATGTTTTTCACTCTTGTTTTTTTGCGGACTTTGCTCTTTCGCAAACATAAACAAGGAAATTGAAAACCGCGCGGACTTGTCCGATTTTGACACCGCGCCGTTCATCGACATTTGGAAATCCGGCAAAATGCCCGGCAAGGTAAGCGCAAAGGGCGCGGAAGTAATGAAGGGCGAATTTGCAAAAAACAACCAGCGCAAGGGATTTGTGTTTGAAAACGTCTCAAAGCCGCAAATCCAGTTTTACGACGTCGGGGGCGCGGAGAATGCTCCCGCAATGTTAGTTTGCCCGGGAGGGGCTTACCTTAGCTTGCAGTATTCAAACGAGGGATTGAGAGTCGCCAGATTTTTGAACACTCTCGGCATAAAGGCGTTTGTTTTAAAGTATCGCGTCCCCTACAAAATGAACGAGCGCGACCCGATAAACATGGACGCCCAAAGGGCAATCAAATATATCCGCCACAACGCAAAAAAATTCGGGATAGACCCGAAAAGAGTGGGTATGATAGGCTTTTCCGCAGGCGGAAACCTGACGGCGTGGATGTCCTGCAACTTCGACAAAAAATTGTACGAGCCGACGGATAAAATCGACCGCCAGTCCGCGCGCCCCGACATTGCCTGCCTGATTTATCCGCATCTTTTGAACAAGGGTTCTACTTACGCTCCGTCGGAGGAGATGATTGTCCGCGAAGACACGCCGCCCTCGTTTGTGGTGCACGCGCAGGACGACGGCGTTCCGATGGCAAGCTCGCTGTCTTACTTAATGCAGCTTTATGAAAAGAAAGTTCCGCTTGACGTTCATTTTTTCTCTAAGGGCGGACACGCGTTCAGTGTCATAAATATGCGCGGAATTCCGATAGACGGCTGGACCGATATGCTGATAAAATGGCTCGCCTACCGAAATTTCATCGATAAAGACAGGCAATGATTTTTTGTAAAAGCCTTTTTTGAAAGTTGGAAATTGTTTTTGCGGCAAAACCGACGTCAGGCGGATGCTGTCTAAAATACCAAGAACCGGCTCCTTTAACGCTTTCCTCGCAGTGTCAAAAAGCAATCTTTGCTCTTGATTGTTTGGAATCATAAAAAAAGTCTAACACGAAATAGTGTTAGACTTTTTTATACCTGGAGTGGGGGTCGAACCCACATGAGCCAAAACTCGACGGATTTTGAGTCCGTTGCGTCTGCCAATTCCGCCATCCAGGCAAAATTTAAAGTTCAGATAAGATTACTTTTTTTGGGATGTGTCAAGGCTTTTTAAATATTTTTTTGTTTTTTCTTTTCTTTGCACGTCTTTTGCTTTCTTTAAAAGTTGACAACATATTTAATAGCCCTAACATTTTTCTCTTATTTATTACAGAAGAGAACTTTTATTATGAAAACAAATATCGAAAAAATTAACGATACAAGGCGTAAAATTGTGGTTTCTTTTGATTCGGCGGAAGTGGCAAAAGAAAAAGAAGGCGTGGTTGCGGAATTTGTTCAATATGCTAAAATTCCCGGTTTTAGGGCGGGCAAGGCTCCGAAAGACATGGTTTTAAAGCGTTTTTCAGGCGACATAAAAGCCCAGCTTGAACGCGCCGTCACAAACAAGGCCGTTGAAGCCTTGAACGGCATCAAAGAATTTGACTTGTTTGCGGTTGTCGATTTGCAGAATAACGATATTGAATCCGCGGAAGGCGCGGCATTGACTTTCACCGCCGACATATATCCCGAAGTAAAGCTTCCCGAAGACTACAAGACCGAAGTCGAGCTATCTCCCGTGGAAGCCACAGAAGACGAAATCCAAAAGACTGTTGACTTTTACCGCAACCAGCGCGCCCAGTACAACAAGATTGAAGACCGCGCGGCTCAAAAGGGCGATTTCGTGCAGGTTTCATACGAAGGCAAAATCGACGGCAAAAGCATTGACGAGCTTGTCGAAAAGCCCGCGATGTACGGCAAACAGAAGGGTACTTGGGAGGAAGCTGGCAACACAGACATTCCCGGCGTTCGCTCGATAATCGAAGGCGTTGTCGGAATGAAAGTCGGCGAAAAGAAGAATGTCGAAGAAGTTTTTGCGGCGGATTTCCCCGAAGCCGCGCTTGCGGGCAAAACTGCGGTTTACGAAATCGAACTTAACGAAATCCGCGAAAAGAAGCTTCCCGAAGTTGACGAAGCTTTCTTGAAAGATATGGGCGACAAGACGGAAGCCGATTTCCGCGCGCGCCTTGCAAAGGACATCACTGCCGAAAAAACGCAGCACAACGAAGTTTTGAAGCGCCAGTACGCGGTGGATAAGCTCATGGAAGGCGTCGATTTCCCGCTTCCCGAATCCGCACTCGAAGAAGAGCGCCAGTCTGTTTTGCAGGAAATGATGATGCGTTTTATGTCTTCCGGCGCAACTAAGGAAGACTTGGAAAAGAACAAGGAAAGCCTCTTTGAAAACGCCACGAAAGAAGCGGAGCCGCGCGCGAAAATGCGCATTTTCCTAAACCGCGTTGCGGTCGCAAACAATTTGAAGGTCGACAACGAAGACATGCAGCGCATGCTTTGGCAGGAATCAGTGCGCACCCGCACCCGTCCCGAAGAGCTCGTAAAGCAGCTTAAAAAGGACCAGGCGCGGGTAAACAGAATGCGCTCCGACGCTCTCTTGCAGAAGGCAATCAATTTCATCGCCGAAAAAGCGGAAGTTAAAATCGTTGAAAAGAAATAGCTTTTCAAAAACGGTTTTTTGCCGAATAGAAAATCTCAAAAGATATGAGTTATTATAACATACCATACGTTTTCGAGCGCGACGGCAGAAGCGAGCGCACTTGGGATATTTATTCGCGCCTGTTGAAAGACAGAATCATATTCATCGGCACCCCCATTGACGACTATGTCGCCAATGCGGTTGTGGCCCAGCTTTTGTTCCTTCAAATGGAGGACTCGAAGAAAGACGTCCATCTTTATATCAACAGCCCCGGCGGTTCCATTACTGCGGGAATGGCAATTTACGACACCATGAACTTTTTGCAGTGCGACGTTGTTACATACTGTGTCGGACAGGCGGCAAGCATGGCCACGGTTTTGCTGTCCGCGGGAACAAAGGGCAAGAGGTACGCCCTGCCGAATTCGCGCGTCATGATTCACCAGCCGAGAGGCGGGGCGGGGGGCCAGACTTCCGACATCACTATTGCCGCGAATGAAATTTTGCGCTGGCGCAAGACTTTGAACGAAATTCTTGCGCGCAACACGGGCAAGTCTGTCGAGCAAATTGAGAAAGATTCCGACCGAGATTTCTTTATGTCGGCTACGGACGCCTTGAACTACGGTATTGTCGACAAGGTTATCGAAGTCAAGCCTCGCTCATAAATATGGACAAGGAAAACGAGCCAAGGTGCAGTTTTTGCGGCAGGGGAAGAAGCGAAGTTTCCAACTTCTTTTCCGGCAAGGACGGATCTTTAATATGCCCTTCGTGCGTTGAGGCGCTTCATAATATGCTTGAAGTGTACATGAAGCAGTCCAAGCGCGAGGAGCAGAAACAGGCGTTGAATTTTAATTTGAAAAGCCCTTCCGAAATAAAGAGGGCTTTGGATGAATATATAATCGGGCAGGACGATGCCAAGAAGGTTTTGAGCGTCGCGGTTTACAACCACTATAAACGCTTGAAATCCAAGATTGAAGGCGATTCTTCAAACGGGCTTCTTGAAAAATTCAAAGATGTGGATGTCGAAAAGAGCAATATTCTGCTCATAGGGCCAACGGGAAGCGGAAAGACTTTTCTTGCCCGCACTCTCGCCCAAATGCTCGACGTTCCGTTCGCAATTGGGGACGCAACTACGCTAACTGAGGCGGGCTATGTCGGCGAAGACGTCGAAAACATCGTTTTGAATTTATTGCGCGCGGCGGATTTTAACGTGGAAAAAGCGCAGTGCGGCATTATCTACATTGACGAAATCGACAAAATCGGCAGAAAGACCCAAAATGTTTCGATTACCCGCGATGTCGGTGGAGAGGGTGTCCAGCAGGCTCTTTTAAAAATATTGGAAGGCACTGTCTGCAACATTCCGCCAAAAGGGGGCAGAAAGCATCCCGACCAAGAGTACATTCGTGTCGATACCCGCAATATTCTCTTTATTTGCGGCGGCGCGTTTGTTGGCTTGGATAAAATCGTGGAAAGGCGCTCAACCAACAAGGTTTTGGGCTTTAACGAGAGTGTTCCCGGTTCGGAAAGCGGGCGCGACGTCCTAAAAAATGTTCAGCCCGAAGACTTGACCCAGTTTGGTTTTATACCCGAATTTATCGGAAGGCTTCCGATGGTCAGCGTATTGAACCAGCTTTCCCGCGACGATTTGATAAACATATTGACGAATACAAAAAATTCCTTGGTGCGCCAATTCGGCAAACTTTTCGCCTTCGATGGCGTCGAGCTTGAATTTACCGACGGCGCGGTTGCCGCGATTGCCGACAAGGCTATTGCGCTCGGAACAGGCGCGAGGGCTTTGCGTTCGATTATGGAGGGCGTGATGCTCGACATAATGTACAAATTGCCCGACAATCCGCAAAAGAAGGTCGTCATAACGAAAGACGATATAAAATAGCCAAGCTTAGCTCTTTTTTTACGCCGAAAATTCTTATGGTTTTCGGCGTTTTTTTGCGTTTTAGGACATCGAACAATTTTGGCAAGTTATTTAAAGTAAAGTGATTTGTGAAATTTTTTAAAAAAATCTTGCAATTTGTGTTTTCGGGTATAATTTTTAAAAAAGTTTTATTTTAATTATATCTATATAAATTGCTTGCAAAATGAAATACATCACTTCATTAACCATCCTCTTTGCGGCATCCGCAGTGTTTGCCCAGGAAATTACATACGATAAAATTGTTTCAGAAGATGAAAGTTTATCTTCTATGTCTACTAATACAAAGGTTTTAGATGGAGCAACACTTACATTGACAGGTGATACCCCAAATAACTGGAACCTATATATTGAAAAAGGCGGAACTGTTTCTTTAAATAGTCTTTTAAAATGGGGAACAGGCTCAAATACTGCTCCTAAGTCAAATTCAGTTGATATTTATGGTAATTTCTTTACAAATGGGAAAGAAATTCGTTTGGGTGATAACGAAGCTGGTTGGGAAACTACTTTCAATGTTTATGATGGTGGTCTTTTAGCAAGCAATGCAGAAGCATCATCTGAGTTCTTAATCTCTTGTTTTCGTGGCAAAAATTCTATTGTAAATGTTTTTGCAGGTGGTGAGGTTAAAAATGCTAAAATTTCGTCTTTTGATAGAAATAATGAATCTTCCGAAAAGCCTAACTTTGAATTTAATGTAGATGGTGGTTTGGCGCAAATTACTTCTGTTACATTAGGGAATAGTGCTCAATCTGAAAAAATTCAATATTCTTCTATAAATGTAACAAAAGGAGGCACGCTTACAACTTCCGGAAATACTATACTTGGTAATGCTGCTCTCAATGATTCTACAATCTCTGTTACAGGAGCTAACTCTACTTGGACATCAAGTGGAAATATTTCGATAGGTCAAAATACAGACCTTGCAAGAATTAATGTAGGCGATGGTGGCGTTATTACTAATAATGGCCAGACATATTTTCAAAAAGGCGTATTGAATGTAAATGAGGGTGGCATATATAATGCTGTTGGGATTGTAAATATGAATCAGGCAGGGACTGCTGTGAATGTTAGCGGTCAATTTAATATTTCAAATAATTTATATATAAGTAATGGCGATATAAAGGTTACAAATGATGGTGAATATATTGTTGTAAATGCAGCAGGTCATATAATTGGTAATTCTGGAACGGGTATTGCAAATTTTGTAGTTGATGGTGCTACAATGTACCAAAATGCTACAAATTCTGACTTGTATATTTATATAGGATATGCTTCTGGTGCAGTTGCAAATTTTAAAGTTACAAACGATGGTCTTTATACATCTGGAACAGGTGCAAAGAATACCCAGTTGTACATGAATGCAGGTACTGGCACGTTGGAAATTTCAGACGGCGGCAAATGGTTTGCAAATACTAATTTCTATGTTGGCGGAGCAAGCGGCGCAAATTCAACCTTGATTTTGAATAACGGCAAAATTGCAGGTACATCAGGAACTAATGCTTCTTCAGATATGAATATTGCAAGTGCTTCTGGTTCAATAGGCAGTGTTGAGGTTTCAAATGGCGGTTCTGCAATTTTACGTTCGTTTAGAATGGCACAAGGCGGTGCAAACGCAAAAGCAACTTTGATAATTAAAGATGCCGGTTCGTTTGTAAAAGCAACAAATACTAACGATACAAATTATCTTTTCTCTATCGGTATGAATGTTGCTGATGGCGATAAATATACTGGCAACTCTGCAATTGTTGAAATTCATACAGGTGCTCAACTTGCAAATACCGCAGGTGGTTTTTCATCTATCAAAGATTCTGCACAGATGACATTTGTTTTGGATAGTTCAAATATTAACTATGCGTCAACTGCAATGTTCTCTACGAAGAATCTTGCAGTTTTCAAGACCGACGACACTGTTTCAAATCCATTTGTGATTGACGGCGCAAATCTCGGAGCTGTCAACGGTTTGACGGAAGGCGATATCGCGGAATTTGTGATAATGACGGTTTCGGGCGACGCAACGCTAAACGATGATATTCTCGATTTTACTAATACGGAATCTATTGCAGACATTATCGAATTTAAAAACAACACAAATTTGGAAGATTGGGAAGATTTCGGTTTGGACAATCTTTCATTTGAAGACGGAAATCTTGTGCTTTCTTTGACATATGTTCCCGAGCCTTCCACATACGCGGCGATATTCGGCGCGCTGGCTTTGGCGTTTGCTGCGTACCGCAGAAGAAAGTAGAAAATTTTGCATATTTTGAAAAAGACGCCTTTCGGGGCGTCTTTTTTTTGTGTTTTTAAGAAGGTTTCTCGATTTTCGCAGTTTTGGCAGGTTTTTCAAAAAAAGGCTTGAATTGGCTTAACTTCGGGTATACTTTCTCCAAAAGTTTTATTTTTCTATTTTAATTCTATATATAAATTACCTATAATCATGAAAAAGCATGTATTAGCGGCATCTGCTTTGGTGGCGACTTCCCTCGTCTTCGCGGCGCAGGAAATTACAGTAACCGGAAGCAACTTCATATCATCCAACTCCAATAATTACATATATTCGGATACGGTGTTCAACTTTCAGGAAGGCACAAATACAGGGTCTTTCATCTTTTGGGCCGATTCAAGGACTGCCGACATCGCATTTACGGACGGCACGGTTGTAAACGGCGCGGTTTTGCTTGGCGATAAAGAGGCAAATCCGCTTACTTGGGGCAGGGTTGCCTCAAATCCCAACGGGACAAACGTGAGAATCGGTTGGAACAATGTTTCTTCTTATGACGCGACAATTGAAGTCAGTGGGAATTCTTCCGTAGTCATCGGCAGTAACTGGTTTCAGCTTACAAATGGCTTTGGAGCAGTTGAAAGCGGCAAAATTCAGACCAAACTTTACAACGAAGATTCTTCTTCAAAGAGCTATGTCCATATCGACAAGCTGGAAATGGGGCTTTCGGGCTTGGAAAATTCCACTTTGGTGAACAGCTTTGAAATCGGAAGCAATGCCGAACTTTGGACAAAGAGCGGTATTGACATCGGCAAAAACGGCACTTCCACCCAATCCACAGGTGGCACGGTAAAAGTTGAGATGGTCGGCGAAAACAATGCGATGTACGTTTATGGCGATTCTCATATCGGGAATAACAATGCTTCTGCCGGCGACACATTTGTGTATGCCAAAGGTACGGGTAGCGCGCAGTCGGGTTTTTATCAGGACGGCGGAATGAACATTCACCTTTCAAACAAGTCTGACGCCACAATGACGTCGGCGGTTATTTTGGACGGCAATGTCGAATTTAAGCGTCCCGGCGGAGCCCACATTACATTGAATATCGGAACCGACTCGAATTCTGCAGGCGGCGAAGCCTCTTTCCAAGTTAAGGGCGCAAATAATTTTGCCTCAATTTGGAACGCGACATTGTTTAATGCAAACGCAACTGGTGGCAAGGCAACTTTGCTGATTGAGGGTTCGGGTTCAACCATTAACGTCAACAGCGAGCTTAAAGTTTACGGAAGAGGCATTGTTGACGGCAAAATCGTAGGCGGCGAAATTCGCTTTAATATTGACGATACGGGCATATCGACATTGTTTGCAAACAAGGTTTCCGTTTTTGAAGGCATCATAACGGTTGACTTTACGAAAATTCTTTTAAATGAAGTCGAATCAGAATTCACAATTTTGAGATCCAACAATACGCTTGCCGATTTGTTCTCAGACGATTCTTTCAACTTCATAAAAAGGGATGAAAGCGATCTCGTGAATTGGTCGTTGTCGGAAGACAGCAAGAGCCTTATCATAAGCTATGTTTCCACAATTCCCGAACCGTCAACATACGCGGCGATATTCGGTGCGCTGGCTTTGGCGTTTGCGGCGTACCGCAGGAGAAAGTAGTTTCATAAAATAAAAATTTAAGGACGCCCAATTTGCGGCGTCCTTTTTTTATTTCTCTTTTTTGCGCAGGCTTTTAGGCGGGATGTTCAGGCTTTCGCGGTATTTTGCGATGGTTCTGCGGGCAATGTTCAATCCCGAATCGTTTAGCATGTTTGCTATTTGCAAATCAGAATAGGGTTTGCGCGGATTTTCGCTTTTTACAATTTTTTTGATTTCGTCCTTTACCGAGGTGTTCGACACAAAGCCGTTTTCTTTTGCGTATCCCGTTGAGAAGAAGTAGCGCATCGGCAGAAGTTTCGTTTCAATTTGCGCGTACTTCTCCGCAATGGCGCGGCTTATTGTTGTGTGGTGCAGTCCGAGCCTTTCTGCCACGCTCTTCATTGTAAGAGGCTTTAAATGAGCTATGCCGTGTTCAAAAAAATCTATTTGCGTTTCGAGAATTACATTGGCTATTTTAAGCAGGGTCGATTGCCGTTTTTCGACCGCCTCTATGACGTTTTTTGCGTCGCGCAGCTTCGTTTTTATGTATGACTTGTCCTCTTTTTTCGAGATTTCCCCGCTTGCGATTTTTTGGCGGTAGGAGTCGTTTATGGCGAGTTTCGGCAGGTATTCTTTTGTGAGGGACGCCTGCCACTTTCCGCCGGTTTTTTCAAATTTCACGTCTGCGAAAATCGCCTTCGCTTCTTCCGCCTGAAAATTTTTTGCGGGAGCCAAGTCAAGCGTTGCTATTTGCGAAATTGCAAGCTCGACATCGCTTGGGCTTGCACCGAGCATACGCGCGATTTCTTTTACCTTGCGCTTTTGAAGAAGCTCGTATGCCTTGTCCAAAATTTTGAAAGCCAAAGAATTTTCCCGCTTTTTTTGGCGCAGCTGAATCATAAAGCATTCGCGGTAGCCGCGCGCGCCGACGCCCGCAGGGTCGCAGCTTTGCATAAAATCCAGCGCTTTTTCGAGATTTTGTTTTTTCAGCCCTTCTTCTATTCCGCGCTCGAATGCGTCGGCTTCCAGAAATCCGCGCTCGTCGAGGGAGTTTTGCAAAAACAAAAAGGCGCGCAGAACTTCAACGTCTTTTATTTCCATTGCCGCCTGTTTTTGCAGGTGCTCTTCAAACGATTCGCTTTGGGTTTGAATGTTCAAAAGATAGTCGTGGGCTTTTTGGGCGTCCGGATTTGGCGCGCCGCTTTCCAAATCATCGAGCGAAAGCGTTTCGGAGTCGGGCTTGATTTCTTCAAGCATCGGATTTTCGTTTAATTCGCTTTTTATGAGCGTTTGCAAATCGAGCGCGGAGGCTTGAAGTATTTTCAAGCTCTGGTACATTTTAAGCGTCGGTTTTTGAATTTGCCCGAGCTTTATGTTTTGAGAAAGTTCCATCTTTTACAGCATATTTTTTCGCACAACATTGCGGATTTTTCAATTTTTATTTTGTTTAGATATGTTGACAATCCGCTTTAAGTAGGCTGTTATGCGGATATGAGGATTAAGAAACCCGAAGTGATGTCGCCCGTCGGCGACATGATATGCTTGGACGCCGCAATCAAGGCGGGGGCGGACGCCGTCTATTTCGGAATTGAAGGCTTGAATATGCGCGCCGGCGCAAAAAATTTCAGCATTCCGCAAATGCGCCGGCTCTGCAAAAAATGCGATTCGGCGGGCGTCCGCAAATATCTTACGCTCAACACAATTTATTACCAAAGCGAAATGCCTAAACTCAAACGCGCGGTTTTTGCCGCAAAAAAAGCGGGGGTTGACGCAGTAATCGCTTGGGACTATTCCGCTTTGAAATTCGCAAGCGAAGCGGGAATCGAGGCGTATTTGTCGACGCAGGCGAGCGTTTCAAACGCAGAATCCATTGCCTTGTACCATAAAAATTTCGGGATAAAGCGCTTTGTGCTTGCGAGGGAATGCTCGGTTTCGGACATAAAAAAAATCCGTTCCGCGCTCGTCAAGATTTTGGGCAAAAACGCTGCGGAGGAAATCACTTTCGAAGTTTTCGCGCACGGGGCGATGTGCGTTTCGGTGAGCGGCAGATGTTTTATGTCGCTTTTTCAATGCGGAAAGAGCGCGAACAGGGGCGAGTGCCTCCAACCGTGCCGCAGGGAATATTTTGTAAGCGACAATCGCGGCGACAACGAGGGCTTTGTTGTCGGCAAGGGCTATGTGATGAGCCCGAAAGACTTGTGCGTATTGCCGTTTATCGAAAAGCTGATTGAAGCGGGAGTGAATTCTCTGAAAATCGAAGGAAGAAACAGAAACGCCGACTACGTTTTTGAAACCGTCGGCGCATATAGAAAAGCTGTTGATTTCTATTTCGCAAACCGCAAATCGCCCGATTTCGGCGAAAAGTTTGATGCATTGAAAAGGGAGCTTCAAATCCGCTTAAATTCCGTCTTTAATCGCGGTTTTTCTTCGGGGTTTTATATGGGCAAACCCATTGGCGACTGGACTTCGTCCGGCAACCATGCCGCAAAGCGCAAAACGATTTTGGGCCACGTCCTGAACTATTTTTCAAAACTCGGCGTCGCAAAAATTTCAATCGACAATTCTTCGGTTGAAGAAGGGCAGGAAGTGCAGGCCGAAGGCGATGCCACGGGGTTTGTGCGCTTTTTTCCGCAAAATATGCTTTGCGCGGGAGTTGCTGTGAAATCCGCAAAGAAAGGCGACATAATATCGGTAAAAGTGCCGCAGAAGCTTCGCAAAAACGACAGGCTTTACATATTCATTTAGCAAACGATTCCAGCCGTCGCATAAAATCCCGAAAAATCGGGATTTTTTTATGAAAATAAACTATTTTAAAAATGATAAATATTATTTTAGTCTAAAAATAAAACAATAAAATAACTAAAAAGCGATTGCATTTTATGATAAAATATGTCTAAATCTTTTTTGTTGCTTAAAATTAAAAAAGATTGCAAACTAGGCGCAATTTGAAAACGCAAAAAATACAGATAAAAATAAAAATATCAAAAGAGATTGTGGAAATTTTGGAGGTTTACGCAAAGGAATGCGGTATGGACTTGAAAGAGTGTATAGTTTTTATCTTGGAGGAATTTTACGCATCGAAAAATCAGTCTCTTTCAAGCCAAGAGTAAATATTGCGTCTTAAATGCGCATTATTTTTATAGGTTTTAATTTTTCTGCCATCTTCGCTTTCTGCAACTGATATTAGCGACGAACCGCATATGGGCAGATATTCGTCCCATTCCACTGCAACATTGTGCCACTTGCCATCTCCACCAAAAACTTTTACATATGAAATGTGAGACTGCGTTCTAAAACCGTGTGCGGAAACTAAAATTTTGCTTACTCCGTTTTCGTGCGAGACGGTGGTGGTTTTCAGAATAGAGCGTGTGACGCACTGCGGATGCTTGAAATGGCTGTCGCCATAAAAGTTTGCTATGGCTTCATGTTCCCAGAATGACAGCTGCTTTGCATTTTCATTATAAATGTCTTCATGTGTGCGCGTCTGCTGATAGAGCGGGATTGAAAGCAGAGGCGCAAATGCGAAATATATGTCTTTAAAATACTTTTCGTTAAATTCTAAAAAATTTCTTTTTGCTCTGTAAAAATCGAAGTCTTGGAAGCGTTCCGGATTAGTGTCTATTGGTGCGTCATCCAAGTGCTTTGCTGAAATTAAATTTATTTTTCCTTGCTTTTTAAATGAGAAATCATCGCCATATCCGAAGTTTTGATCTTTCATTATTTTTAAAATCTGCGTTTGCGCAAGGGCGGTGAAAAGAAGGCGGAACTCAACTTCGTTATTCCTGTCTTTTGCGTGGAATAGCGTTTCAAACTCATGGTTTGACATCAAGGTGTATTGCGAGTCGTCATCGAGGTTTTGCGAAAATTTTTTCAGGCGGCGCAATTCCATTTTTTTGCGTATGGAATTAAAAAGACCATCGTTATTGGAAAATTCTGACGGATTGCGCGAAAATTTCAAATTCGGGGCGGCGTCATTGCCGTAAATTAAAATTTTCTCATTTTGGTAAACGGGTATTGGCTTTGTTACACTGGCAGTCAAAACTTGCGATTTTGTTACTAAACGGCTTTTGCCGTTTGTATCTACAACCCATTGTGTCCATGTAATTTGCTTTTCCCCCGTGTAGGTTTTTGAACCCCAATTTTGCTTCATGTATTCGCCGATGGCAAACGCATTGCCGTTTATCTCTCCAGACTGCGCAAAAAGTATAGATTTATTTTCGTTAAAAGAGTCATCCCAGCCGAATTGTCGTTTTAAATTTGCAAGCCGCGATGCAGTGAAATAGGGGTCGAAAGCGAGTTTTGGCACGGTTTTTTCTATCAGCTTTACAGGAATATCCCATGTGTAAAGTTCGTTTAGCGGACGCATTTGCGCCCATGCTTCGCGTTCCCATATTCTAACTTGAAATTTAAGCTCCTCAATATGTTTCGATGTTTTTGAAAGACTCTTGCCTGTCAGAAACAGGAGAAGGATGCAAGTTGCGCAAATTACCCCATAACGTATTCCATCTGCATTCGCCCCGAATTTATAGGCCAAATATCCTGATATCGCTAAACCGACAACAAGAAGTAAAATTAAAAAAACTTTTAATAAAAGCTTGTTTTTTTGAGATGATAATTCTTTCTTGGCACCGGCAATAGACTGGGTTGTTTCATGATTTTTTTTCGCGTCGATACCCGACTTTTGGGCAAGTTCCTCAAACTTTGCCTGTGCAAGTTCGGCAAATTTTTCCCTAAACTCGAATCGGTATTTTTCTAGCGGATCGTAAATATCTTGAATCAAAAGAATTTCTCCCTTGCCCTTTGTTTGGTTTCAGCAGAAGCTGTGAAGGGAATGCGCGTGGTGTATCCGGCGTGCGCTGCCACAATTTGTTTTGTCGGCCACGAATAAATGTCGGTATTCCACTGTGCGACAGTGTCGTTATAAAGCGAACGAGCGGCGGTTATTTCCTTTTGCAAATAAGCATTTTGTTGCATGGCGTCAGCTATTGCGGAGTGCGCTTTTAGCTCCGGATAAGCTTCTACATGCGGGAAAAGGCGTGCAAACGCAGTATTGATTTGCATTGATACTTCGTTGATGTCTGCATTCGGGTTTATTCCGCCACGAAATGCGGCAACCGTTTTCATAACATCTTTATCAAGGTCTATGGACTTTTCAACAAGCCCCGCCACATTTTGTAAAATTTGAACCCGCTGTTCTAAATAGTTGTCGATAGTGGAGGCGTCGGCTTGAATTTTTTGTTGAAGCTTTTTAAAGTAGTTGGCGGCTGAGATTTTCATAAAAAGGAAAATCAACCCCGGCAAAATGCCAAGTAGCCAAAGTGAAATTTCAAATAAAAGCGAACCGAAACCTATTTTTACAGGAAGTTGTTTTTCGATTACGTTTATGTCGCGTCCCTTTTGATTTACGGGGCATTTTAATTCATCCAGTTCGTTAGCCATAAATATGTAAGTTTTATATGAAGAAGTTTTTATTCTAAGAATTCAATATATAAAAAGAGTTTTTGCAATAAATTTCGTTCATCGTCAAAAAGTGTGGAATAGATAAAAAAGGCGGTCGTACGGATACCGTCGAACCCACTTCGTGGCTTCTCGTCCCACCTCTTTAAGGCAAAAAAAGCCCGCAAACGCTCTTGTTTGCAGGCTTTCTAAAATGGCGGGAGAGGTGGGATTGTACTCGCTCGCACTTGGTGCTCGTCTCGCCCCTTTGGGGTCTTTTTGCATGGCAAAAAGCTACCGTCTCGGGTTGACGCGATGCGTCCCCCTCGTCGTCGAACCCACTTCGTGGCTTCTCGTCCCACCTCTTTAAGGCAAAAAAGCCCGCAAACGCTCTTGTTTGCAGGCTTTCTAAAATGGCGGGAGAGGTGGGACTCGAACCCACGACCAACGGTTTAGAAAACCGCTGCTCTATCCACTGAGCTACACTCCCATTTTTTTTAAAGATTTCTTTTATATTCTCTTTTTTTCTTCTATCAAGAAAATTTTTTTAATGGCGCGCTATTTTAATTTCTTTGTCTTTTAGTTTCATCCGGTCTTTTTTTATATTGTTCTTCTCGGAAAATTTTGCAGAATATGAATTTGTGGAATATGTCGAATTTATGTTTTAAGGTGGGGGCAATGTTTAAGTTTTTGTTTTTTGCGTTCGCAATTTTGTTTGCGCGGCCGGTCTTTGCCCAGGCTGTTGTAAAAAAGGATATGCGCGGCGTCTTGCAGTCGGTTTTGAATTCGGGCATGGATTTGGCTTTGGAGCCGAATACGGTTTACGAGCTTGACGGCGAGTTGAATTTCAAAAAGGAAAATCAAAAAATTTACACCAAAGGGGCGAAAAATCCTTTGGAGTATGCCGTGTTAAGGCTTGTTTCAGACACGCAGTCGCGCCTTTTAAACGGTTTGGGCGCAAAAGGAGTTTCGATAAAGAATATTGTTTTTGACGGCGCAAAGTATTCTGAGGGCAGAAAGGTTGGCATTCGCGAAAGTTTGGTGCAGATGGGAGGTCGGGGCGGCGACAACCAGACGGTTCAAAACTGTGTCTTTTTAAATTCGAGGGGATGGTCGATGTTGCATGTTTTCGAGCCCGCCGAGAATATTGGTATTTTTGATAATTTTTTCTTTTCGTCGGGTGCGGACTGCCGCGGGTCAGGGGCGCATGTAGGAGAGTCTTTGCCTGTTTGGGGCGACGGAATTTCGCTTGCGTCTAAAAACTCTAAAGTTTCGGGCAACATAATAATAGACCCTACAGATGTCGGGATTGTGGTTTTTTGCGCGTCGGGTTCTTTGGTTGAAAAAAACGCTGTTGCCGCAGTTTCGCGCGAGGCTTTGGGCGGGATAAATATGGTTGACGCCGTTAAGCATTATTTGATTTCAGGCAAAAAATACGATTATCGCGGCGTTTGTGTCAGGGAAAATTTTGTCGAAGCTTTGGGGGCGCGCGTTCATATTGCCTATCCTATTGGAAAGCACATTTGGGGGCCCGGCAAGAATGCGGGAAAATCGGGGATAGTGTTGGTTGGCGGAGAGGTTTCCGAAAACGAGATGTCGGGCAAGTGCATGGGCTACGGCATTGCCGTTTCGGGGGCGGAAGACTTCATTGTAAAGGGCAATCTATCTACTGCAAAGTATTCGCGCATCGGCGACGGTTTGCGGTATAAGCTGCCGGACGAGCCTTGCGCGTTCATATACGATTTTGAAACCGTCAAAAACTGTGAATTGCAGCCAGAATTCAAGAAAAGCGTTTCGCACATAATCCATTTGCTTGCGTGCAATTTCGGAAAGAGGCGCGAAGATTCAGGCGGTTTCAGAATGTACGGCTACGGCGGCTTTGAGGCGGAGGGGGCGATAGAAACCGCGTATCTTGAAATGCTTTGTCGCAAGCCGGCTTCTTCTGAATTGGAATATTGGAATGCCAAAATAAACGAAGAAAAGCTTTCTGCCGACGCAATCCGTTTGGAGCTGTTGAAATCCGCCGAATTTAAAAGGCTTTTCGGGGATGTCAAGCCGTGCGATTTGCATTGTTTCAGGGCGAAGGTCTGGTTTGATTCGTATTCGGAGATGTCGTCAAAAAAAGAATGGGCTTTAATGGGCGCAAAAGATAGGATGAATATGCTTTGGCTCGCTGTTTCGGGCAGGGCAAACGGCGCAAAAAAAAGCGCGCAAAAACGCGCGCCTTAAATTTTCCCTTAATCAATCGACTTTCGGCAAGCGCGAGAGGCTTTCCTGCAACTCCGCGTCTGTCGGTATGTAATCGGTCATTTGGCGGTCGTTATACTTTTGGTAGGCGTACATGTCGAAGTAGCCTGTGCCTGTCAAACCGAAGAGGATTGTTTTTGCTTCGCCCGTTTCTTTGCATTTCAAGGCTTCGTCAATTGCCGCCTTGATTGCGTGGCTACTTTCAGGGGCGGGCAACGTTCCCTCAACCCTTGCAAATTTCACTGCGGCTTCAAACACGGAAGTTTGGTCGGCGGAAACCGCCTCCATGAGATTGTCGTGGTAAAGCTGGGACAATATCGGGCTCATGCCGTGGTAGCGCAAACCGCCCGCATGGTTTGCAGACGGCATAAATTCCGCTCCGAGCGTGTACATCTTTGAAAGGGGGCAGACCATTCCCGTGTCGCAATAGTCGTATGCGAATTTGCCGCGCGTCAGGCTTGGGCATGACGCCGGTTCGACCGCGATAAACCTGTAATCCGCTTCCCCCCTGAGCTTTTCGCCCATAAACGGCGCAATAAGCCCTCCGAGGTTTGAGCCGCCGCCCGCGCATCCGATTATTATGTCGGGCTTTATGCCGTATTTTTCAAGAGCGATTTTCGATTCAAGACCTATTACCGACTGGTGCAGCATAACTTGGTTTAGCACCGACCCCAATACATAACGGTAGCCGTCGGTGTTTATTGCGGCTTCCACCGCTTCCGAAATCGCACAGCCGAGACTTCCCGAAGTGTTGGGATGCTCCGCCAAAATTTTTCTGCCGACTTGCGTGGTGTCGGACGGCGAAGGCGTCACCGACGCTCCGTAGGTGCGCATTACTTCGCGGCGGAAAGGCTTCTGTTCGTATGAGCATTTTACCATATACACCCTGCAATCCAATCCGAAAAATCCGCAGGCCATCGAGAGGGCAGTTCCCCACTGTCCCGCCCCCGTTTCGGTTGTGACGCCTTTTAACCCCTGCTTTTTTGCGTAATATGCCTGGGCTATGGCGGAATTTAGCTTATGGCTGCCCGAAGTATTGTTGCCTTCAAATTTATAGTATATTTTTGCGGGAGTTTTCAGCTCATTTTCCAAAAAGTATGCGCGGATTAGGGGAGAGGGGCGGTACATTTTGTAGAAATCCAAAATTTCCGCGGGAATTTCCGTGTATGCGTTTGTGTTGTCGAGTTCCTGATTTACAAGCTCGCTGCAGAACACCGCTTCGAGTTCGTCCGCCGTCATTGGCTTTAAGGTTTGCGGGTTCAAAAGCGGCGCGGGCTTGTTTTTCATGTCCGCGCGCACGTTGTACCACGCCTTCGGCATTTCTTTTTCGTTTAAATAAATTTTATATGGAATTTCGCTCATGTATATTTTTTTAATGATTGTCCACAGCTTTACTTAAAACCGTTTCTTTTTCAAACACAAAATTTTGCACCGAAACGCCCTCTATTTTTCGACGACGGGCAAAACTTGGTTTGTGTCAAGCGGAATGCTTTCCGATGCAGGAATATCGGTTGAGAACACGCAGAGCATTGCGCGCTCGAATTCGGTTCCGCCGAGCATTCTTTGGAGCATAAGCTTCGGTTTCTTTCTTATGTCGAATATGGAAATAAGCCCCATTTTGTATTTTCCCCTCATCGGGAAGTCCGCCTTCCAAATTTCACACGGCTTCAA
>JAGBWO010000267.1 GCA_017629765.1 Opitutales bacterium
GCGCGGCGTAGTCCTGCGCCCCGACCCTGCGGGCATATGCCTTTTGAACCGCGCGAATGCAGGCGCCCTCTTCGGCAATGCAGTCGGGATGCAATCCGTTTTGCAAAAGCCAAACTTCCGTAGCGTTTGAATTGTCGCCGATATAAAGCTCCCCGTCGGCGACCAAGCCGCCGCCAAACCCCGTACCCAAAGTGACGCCAAAGAGCTTTTTGTAGCGCTTGCTGCTTCCCGCCTCTTCAAGCTTCTTGTTGACATACGGCAAAAAGCCCGCGATTGCCTCTCCGTAAACAAACAAATCGCCGTCGTTATTGATGAAGACCGGCACTCCGAATTCGTCCTTTAAAATATCCGCCAAGGCAACGCCGCCTGCAAACGCCGGAAGATTGCCCACATTGTAAATAATGCCGTTGGGATAATCTGCGGGTCCGGGGAATGCGAAGCTTATCGCGGCGGGCTTTTCGCCAATCTGCCCGATAAGCCTGCGGAAACCCTCTTTCATATTCGCAACAGACTTATCCAAATCCTTTGATTCCGAAGGCAGGCGCACGCTCTCGCCCAGCTGTTTGCCTCCTTTCATGGCAACAAACACGAAATTCGTGCCGCCCGCGTCGAGAGTCAAAACCACTCTGTCGTCATTTTCGTAATTCATAAAAATCTTCCTGTTTTTAATTCTGCTTGTTTGAGGGTTTTACCAAAAAACCCACCGCCAAAATGTAAACCGTGCAAAGCGCGGGAACAATGAAGCCAATTAAATTGCCGTCTCCGTTTGAAACCAATTGAACCGCGCCGTCAACAATCTTTTCGGCTTTGGAGTCAAACGCGTCGGCAAGCCTTCCCATAACAAGCGGAACAAACGCGCCGCCGCAAATTGCGGTAATCATAAGCCCTGAAAGTTCGTTTGCCTTTTCCGGCATTTTGTCGATGGCAATGGAAAATATAAGCGGAAACATATTTGCAAACCCGAAAGCTATAACAAACAAAGCCGCAATGGTAATGGTCTTGCCGCCTTCCGCAAGCATCGCAAACCCAATTAGGGAAAGAACCGAAGTAAAAATCAAAAACGCTTTTGGGGAAATCTTCTTAAGGATTACCGCGCCCAAGAAACGCGCAACCATAATTGCTATGTAAAAATATGTAACAAACTGAGTCGCCGATTCCGCAGAAAAACCGAATTTTGACTTGAAGTAAACGGGCATGCCCGAACCGATGCAAACTTCCGCGCCGACGTACAGAAAAATCCCCGCAACCATCATCAGCACAAACGGATTTTTCAGCATCGACAGACATGAACCTATCGACGCCGCGCGCTCGGAAGCCTTTTCCTCAATCTTTAACGACGCCACTGAAACTATCGTAATCAAAATCGAAACAGCAAAAATCGGCAAAAGCACGGGCCAGCATTTTTCCTCCGTATAGCCTTTCAACGCCGCAATGGTGAAAACCGCGGGAGCAGTGAAAGAGCCTATAGCCTTGACAAACTGCCCAAGCGAAAGATTGCTTGAATACTGCCCCTCGTCGGAAACATCGCGCATGATGGGATTTCCCGAAACCTGCAAAATAGTAGCCCCCGCGCCAAGCATCAAAATTGCCGAAAGGAAAATTGAATATTTATCCACCCCCAAAACCATTACCGACGCGACTCCCGCAAAGGCGATGACTAAGCCCGTCAGCAAGGTTTTTTTCTTGCCGATTTTGGACTGGATTATGCCCATAGGCACGGATAAAAGCCCGAACATTATAAATCCCGCAAAGGCGATTAAATTCGCCTCGAAGTTGTCGAGCTGGAATTTTCCCTTGGCAATGCCGACGAAGGAATTGACCGCGTCGCCAAAGCCCATGCAAAGGAAAGCGAAAAATATTGGCAGTGTTTTTAATTTCATAGACAGTTTTTGGTTATAAAGCTTGGATTATGTTTTTAAATTATTTGTTTTTCAATAAAAAACAGACAAAGTTTTATGTTTTTATTTTGCGCAAAGGCTTGTTTTCTACCGACAAGCGCAAAAAGCCGCAAAAGATTTTAACGGCGCAAAAAAATCCGCACCAATAACCATCAATGCGGATTTTCGTAAAAAATCTTATTTTTTTAGAACACTGTAATGCTTATGTTCTTAAACTTCAAATTGCCTTTTGAGCAAAGAAAACCTGCTTCGCCCTCTTCCGCGACTTCATAGCCCGACTTCTTGGAAATGTCCTCCCACTTGTAAGTCAGGAAATTGCGGTCCGCGTAGTGTCCGCAAAGGTTTGTGTTGGGAGTAACCCTCACGCCTTCCTCCTCAACGAATATCATAATTCTTGACCAGCGTCCGTCTTTTGTTTCGTTGAATTTATTGCCCGGCTTGATTACGCCGTTTATAGAGCCTATCGAAGTTTCGCCCTTATCGGCATTGAGCTGGCAAAGCTTTATGCACACAGCCTTCGATACGTCTCCCTTGGGAGCGCGCACGAATATGCAGCCTTCACCCGCTTCGTCCGCGTTAAATTCAAGAGATATGGCATAAACGCCCTTCGCGTTTTTTATGACCAAAGGAGCGCCTTCCGAGCCCTTCAATTCCCCGTTTTCAATCTTCCAGTTTTTTGCCGCAGATTTTGCGGCGGACATGTCGTCCTTAAAAATTACAACCGAAGACGGCCATTTCTTTGATTTTGACTTTGCGTTGTCAACCTTGGCAAAAACCTGAGACTCTTTTACGAAAACTTCTTTTTTTGGCGCGCCAAAAGCAAAAAGCATCGAAGCCGCCGCAACAACCGAAAATACGAATATCTTTTTCATTATGAAAACCTTTCAATTAGAACACTCTATATTCTTTGTGTATGAATTTGTTTGCTTCGGGCAATCCGCGGCAAACGCCTTTTTTGTAATCCCAATCAATTGTCTTGTTGCCCAAGCGCAGCGAAAGCACGCCAAGCAAACCCCATTCCGTCAAATCCATCGAGTGGTCGACAAAGTTCGAACCGGGCGTCGGACCGCCTTGGCAGGCGCGGATAAATTCCATGCGCGCATTCCTGTCTGGAACGCGGGCATACTTTTTCGGCGGGCGGTTCTTGCGGAACACTTCCCACTTTTCGGCGGGAAGCAGGCGCATGCGCGTGCCATAGTCGTCGGTATCGATAATCGCGCCCTTTGTGCCGACGTAAAGCATGCCCGTGTGCGGAATATCCTTTTCCTCCTTGAACAAGCCGTCCGGCAAATCCTTCAAATGCGGGCGGCACTTGCCTTCGTACCAATTAAAAGTTACAGGCTTCGGACGCGTCTTGGACGCGCCGATTTCATACTTGACCTTTGCCCATTTGGGGCATGAAAACTCTGTTGCGCCTTCCGATTCCGAAGACACTTTCACGTCTCCGCGCAAGTCTATCGCCGTGAAAATCGGGTCGAACATATGGCAAGCCATATCGCCGATTGCGCCCGTGCCCCAATCCCACATTCCGCGCCAGTCAAAGGGAACGTAGTCGGGATTATAGTTGTAATACTTTGAAACTCCGAGCCACAAATTCCAATCGAGAGTTGACGGAACCTCAAATTTCTTTTCGGGATCGGGATTTGGAACACCCTGCGGCCAAACGGGTCGGTTTGTCCAAATATGAACTTCTGTAACGTCGCCGATGACACCCGCTTCTATCCATTCCTTCAACTCGCGGCAGCCGTCGTAAGCGTGGCCGTGATTGCCCATCTGGGTTACCAGCCCCGTCTTCTTTGCAAGAGCCTTCAAATAGCGCGCTTCGCCAATAGTGTGAGTTGCCGGCTTTTCAACATAAACGTGCTTGCCCAAATTCATAGCCATAACCGCGGCGGGGAAGTGGGTATGGTCGGGAGTTGCAATCAAAACCGCGTCGATATTGTCTTTCTGCTCGTCGAGCATCTTGCGATAGTCGCGATAGCGCGGAACGTTCGGCTCTCTCAAAAACCAAGCCGAAGCCCTGTCGTAATCGACGTCCGCAAAAGCCGCAAATTGCACGCCTCCTGCCATAATGTTTGCGTCAACGCCGCCCTGGCCTCCGCAGCCGATAACTGCAAGGCGCACCTTTTTATCGGGACTTACCAGATTTGCGTGAGGCGATTTCCAGTTTTTGTCAACAACTTCATCCTTGCCGAACAAGGAAGGACCAAGAGCCAAGCCGGCGCCCGTCAAAGCCGCCGTCTGCAAGAAGTTTCTGCGCGATATGATATTCATATACTCCCCTTTTTAATTTTCAGTATGGTTAAATATTTATCCGGACGCAAAAAACGACTTAATGCGCCCCTTTAATATATGTATTTCGTTAACAATTGAAAAGTTTGGCAAAGCATTTCAAAAAGTCAAATATTTTAATAAAAAAAGGCGCATCTCAAACGAATGCGCCTTTTGCAAATTCATAAAACGTCAAAACAGCGAACAAGCAACCGTAACGCCCGCCATGACAATGGCAACCATGCTCATAAGCTTTATCAGAATATTCAGCGAAGGTCCGGAAGTATCCTTGAACGGATCCCCAACCGTATCGCCGATAACGGCGGCCTTGTGGGCTTCCGAACCCTTGCCGCCGTAATTGCCCTGCTCGATAAACTTTTTTGCATTATCCCACGCGCCGCCGCTGTTTGCCATAAACACCGCAAGCACAAAACCGGCCGCAAGCGCGCCGGCAAGCAGCCCCAATACGCCCGCAACGCCGAAAACAAGCCCGACGAAAACGGGGGCGAATACCGCCAAAAGCGCGGGAATTATCATTTCCTTTTGCGCGGCTTTTGTGGAAATTTCAACACACTTTGCATAGTCCGGCTCCGCCTTGCCTTCCATAATGCCAAGCTTTTCCCTGAACTGGCGGCGGACTTCGTTTACCATCTGGGTTGCGGCCCTGCCCACGGCGTTCATTGTAAGTCCGCAGAAGAGGAACGCCATCATCGAGCCTATAAACAGCCCCAAAAGAACGCGGGGATTCATGAGATGCACTTCGTACACATTCATAAAGTCGACAAGATTTGCGCTTTCCAAGGTTTTGCCGAGTTTTCCAAGAGCGGCGACTACGGCATCCGCCTTGCCGCCTCCACCCAAACCGTGAGCTATGCCCATGCGGATTTCTTCGACATACGAAGCAAGAAGAGCCAATGCAGTAAGAGCGGCGGAACCGATTGCAAAGCCCTTGCCCGTAGCCGCAGTCGTGTTGCCGAGAGCGTCAAGCATGTCGGTACGCCTGCGGACTTCCTTGCCAAGACCCGACATTTCGGCGTTGCCGCCCGCATTGTCGGCAATCGGGCCGTAAGCGTCGGTAGCCAAAGTGATGCCCAAAGTTGAAAGCATACCCACAGCCGCAATGCCTATGCCGTACAAACCGCTTGACATATTTGAAATATCCCAGTTTGCGGCAAACATATAAGAAAGAGCCGTTCCCACAACAATCAAAAGCACAGGATAGCAAGTGGAAAACATTCCGGTGCCCATTCCGCCGATGATTACGGTGGCAGGCCCCGTCTGAGCCTGCTCGGCAATGCGCTTCGTGGGAGCATAGGCTTCGGAAGTGAAGTATTCGGTGACTTTGCCTATCAAAATGCCCACAACAAGCCCAACGATAATCGCCGCCCAATTCCCCCAAACATTCGGAAGATTCAAAAATTTCAATATAGCCAAAGACGAAAGAATTATCAATATCGAGCTTACGTTTACGCCCTTTCCGAGCGCGCCCAAAAGCTGTTTGCTGTCTGCGCCCGACTTGACTTTAACGCAGTAAATGCCTATCACCGACAAGATGGTTCCAACGGAAGCGATGAGCATCGGAGCAAGAACGGCCTTCATCTGCGTTGCAGGGTCCGTCATATAAGCTGCGGCACCCAAGGCGGCGGTTGCAAGCACCGAACCGCAATAAGATTCGTACAAGTCCGCGCCCATGCCCGCCACGTCGCCAACATTGTCGCCAACGTTGTCCGCAATGGTTGCGGGATTTCGCGGGTCGTCTTCCGGAATGCCTGCCTCAACTTTGCCTACAAGGTCGGCCCCCACGTCGGCAGCCTTAGTGAATATGCCGCCGCCAACGCGCGCAAACAAAGCCTGCAAACTCGCGCCCATGCCGAAAGTAAGCATTGTCGTGGTAATTACCACCATTTTTTTCGACGCGCTTGCATCTTCTACAAAGGCGTTCAAAATCAGAAACCAAACCGAAATATCCAAAAGCGCAAGACCAACAACCGTAAGCCCCATGACCGCCCCCGAACGGAACGCAACCCTAAGCCCCTTGTCCAAAGAGTGGTTTGCGGCCCACGCGGCGCGGGAGCTTGCGTAAGTTGCCGTTTTCATTCCGAAAAATCCGGCAAGCCCCGAGAAAAATCCGCCCGTAAGAAATGCAATCCAAACCCACTTGTTTTGAATGCCCGCAACCCAGCCCAAATACGCGAAAATCGCCGCA
>JAGBWO010000268.1 GCA_017629765.1 Opitutales bacterium
GCAAACCTCGTTATGGCTGTATTTCAAGCCCTCGCCAACCGAGTCGGAATCGGGCGGCGGCAGGCACACCGCCTTGTAGCCCATAGCTTACGCCATTGCCGGAACGATGGGGGAAATTATTTCGTTTATAAAGGGAACGACAATGGTTTTTTCCCTGTCGATTTTTTCATATGAAAGTCCGTAGGCCTCATACGGCTCCGAAACCTCCACCGAAGAGTTCCCGAAAAGTTTGAGCGACTCTATAAGCGAGCGCAGGCGGAGTTTTATCGAACCCGTGCTTGAAATTTCGTCAACCCTTATAACCGTCAAATTTTTGCCCGCAGCCTTCAAAACTTCCGAAGCCTCGTCCATCAAGAAAGAATCGGGCCCGCAGCCGAACGAGTTGAGCTGGACAAGCGCAATGTTTTTAGGAAGCTTCGCCACTGCCAGCGCGGCCCTCATAACGCGGTTTGGATACGTCCATTGGGGAATGTAGTTTACGCCGTTAAAATCCGTCTCGCCTTCCAAAAGAAAAGCGTCGTCCGAAACAACGTCCGCGCCCAAGTCGGCGGCAATCTGGGACGCCTTTTGGTTTATCAAAGGGTCGCAATGGTAGGGTCTGCCCGTAAAAACGAGAACGGGCTTTTGCGATTTTACGCCCCTTTCCAAAATTTTCATTTGCGCGGCGCTTGAATCGCGCCTGAAAGCCTCCCTCTTTTCAATGGCATTTTACAGCGATTTCTTAAACCGGCTCTTGCCAACGCCCAGAGTTTTAAAATAATTCCAACACGACTTTTCCAGATTTTTTCGCGATTCAAAAGAAATGACGGGATAGTCAAATTTAACGCCGAAACGCGTTTGAAGCTCCATCGAGTTTTCAATGACATTGGGATAGCCCGCGACAACCGGACAGTTGAAAGTATTTGAAGAGCCTTTGCCCTCCTTCGCCTCTTTGGCGACCATCGGGAAAAATATCCGCTTGCAGCCCTTTTCAGCCAAATCCAAAATATGCCCGTGCGCAAGCTTCGCGGGGAAGCACAAATTGTCCGACATAAGAAAAGAAACTCCCTTTGTGGCAAGAGAGGCGGTCGATTCGCCCGACAAAACCAAACCAAATCCGCATCCCCTGAAAAGCTCCGCCCAAAACGGATAATTTTCGTAGATATTCAAGGCTCGCGGAATCCCTATTTTTTCAAGATGTTCCGAATCTCCGCGATTTTCAAAAAGCATTTCATAGCGCAGCAAAACGCCGTCCTCGCCGCGCGCTTTTGCGCCGGCATTGGAATGGAAGAAGCGTTCGCACTTGTTGCCCGCATAGCTTGAGTTCCCGTTTTCAAAAGCAAAGCGGATTATGCGGCAACGGTTTGCGCAGCCATTGCACGCCAAATTTTGCCTGCTTATTTTTGAAAAATCAAGATTTGGGCAAATGGAGCTTTTGCCGCCTTTTTTGAATATTGAACGCGCATACAAAGCGGCGCCCATCGCGCCCATAAGCTCGGGGCGGTCGCAAGTTGATATCTTTTTGCCCGAAAGGATTTCAAGCGCGCGCAGAACCGCAAGATTTTTAAAGGTTCCGCCCTGGACTACGATGCGCTCCCCGAGCCTTTCCATATTTGAAATTTTCAGCACCTTGAAAAGGCAATTCTTTACGACTGAAATTGCAAGCCCCGCCGCGATGTCGCCGGCATCCGACTGCTCTTTCAGCGCCTCCTTTACCTTGGAATTCATAAAAACCGTGCAGCGCGTGCCCAAATCGCATGGGTTTTGGGAAAGGCACGCAAGGCGGGCAAACTCGTTCAAATCCAAATTCATCATCGATGCGAAACTCTGCAAAAAAGAACCGCAGCCGGACGAACAGGATTCGTTTAGCTCCACATTTTTTACCGCCTTGTTTTCAACGAAAATCGACTTCATGTCCTGCCCGCCTATATCCAAGACAAAAGACACGCCCTCGTCTATCCACATGGCGGCCTGCAAGTGCGCCATGGTCTCCACAATGCCGCAGTCCAAATTGAAAGCCGCGCGGATTAAGTCTTCCCCGTATCCGGTCGAAGCGGACGAGAGAATTTCAACCGACGCGCCCTTTGACCTTGCAAGCGCGAAAAATTCGCCCAGAAACTTTCCCGCCATTTCCAAAGGGACTCCGGAATTTGAGCCGTACCTGCTGAAAACCAAATTTGAATCGCCGTCCATTACCGCAAGCTTCGTAGTGGTGGAACCCGAATCGATGCCCACAAACACCTGCAAATGCTCCCCGTCTTTTATTTCTCTTGACGGAATTTTCTTTACGCTCAAACCGCCCTTCCAATTTTCAAATTCTTGGGGATTTTTAAAAAGCGGCTCCAAACTCTTTTTGGAGTTTTTAAAATTGGATTTTCCGACGCGCTCCAAAATATCGCCCGCCGAAAGGCAATCTTCGCGCTCCGCCGCGCAAGCGGCGCCCATCGCGGCAAAAGTTTCGGAATTTTCGGGAAGCAGCATTTCGCCTTCGGATATTTTCAAAACGCCGGAAAACGCCTTCCTCAAAGCCCCCAAAAAAGTCAGCGGCCCGCCGACGCACAATACCGGCGCAACCAAGTCGGTCGCCTTCGCCAAAGATCCTGCGCACTGCAAGGCAACCGCGTGAAAAACGCTTGCCGAAATGTCTTCAAGGGGAAGCCTGCGGCTAACCAAGTTTTGGATGTCCGTCTTTGCAAAAACGCCGCATCGCGAAGCTACCGGATAAATCCGCCTGCCTTGCAGAGCAAGCTCTCCCATTTTGCCGGCGTCCATTCCGAGCAAAGACGCCATTTGGTCCAAAAACGCGCCCGTGCCGCCGGCGCACACCCCGTTCATCCTTATGTCGGGAGCGCGACCCGAAGAGAAGAAAATCATTTTTGCATCCTCCCCGCCGATGTCGATTAGCGTTGCATTTTCAAAACCCAACGCCTTAACCGCCAAACTTTCCGCAACCAACTCCTGAACGAATTTAAAGCCGCATCGCTCCGCGACCCCCATGCCTGCCGACCCTGTCAGGCATACGCCAAACGAAGCTTCCGGAAAAATTTCGGCAAGCTTTTGAAGCTCGCCGGACAAACATCGCGCCACATCGGCATTGTGGCGCAAATAAGAGGAATAAATAGTTTTCCGGCCCTCCAAAACCAAAAGTTTTACCGTTGTCGAACCCGCATCTATTCCCAAGTTATAACGCATATTTTTTATTTAAATTACCTCGCTTAAATTTGCACACATTTTTTAAGTTTATCGGCAAATTCAAGATTAAAAAAATAAAAAATATTTGTTTTTCTGTATTAATTTTTCTTCGCGGAATTTTCAATTTCGAGCCAATCGCCCATAATGCGCAAAGCTTCGCGCATAGACACGTCAAATTCGGGAACGTCGTCTTTTTTTGGCTTGTCCTTTGAAGCCTGCTTTTCGGAAGAAGGCTTGCCGTCAGAAGAAAGATTTTCCGATTTTTCACCCGAGCCGGCTTTGACGCCGGCATTTTCGCCTTGCGAATGTTTTTCTTCGGCGCCATTTTCGGGACTGCCCTGCGCGGCGGAGCTTTCCTCCTGCAGTTTTTTCTTGGCAATGGCGCTGTCCAAAAGGATTTCATCCTTCTTGAAATTTGACTTTGCAAGCTCTTTCTGCCGCTCGTTCATCTTGTCGGCAAAAGCTTCGTCGTCTTTTAGCTGCTTTTCGCGGGCATCCAAATTCAGGCTCCAATCCTTCTTTTCCACGCGCGACTTGAACCAGCCTATCCTCTCGTTTAAGAATTTGAATTCGTCCAAATTTTCGCGCCGTTTTTCCGATTTTTCGGAAAGCGCGGAAAGCAGCTTCGAGCCGTTTTCGCCCATTCCGTAGCCGTAGCCCGCGCGGATTGAAGCCGGATCGATTTCGTCCCAGCCCAAGGCGTTTTCGCGCTTGTCTTCGCCCAAGTCGAGATGCTCCAAAGTCGAGGGCAAAACGATGTCGGAATGAATGCCTTTAAGCTGTATGGATTCGCCGTTGGGCTGATACCATTTTTGAATGGTGATTTTTGCCGCGCTCTTATGAGATTTGTCGAAATTCGCCAAATGGTAGACCATCTGCACGGAGCCTTTCCCGAAGGTGGACTTGTCTCCAACGATTATCGCCCTTTCGTGGTTTTTCAGCGCGCCCGCGACAATTTCGGCGGCGGAAGCGGAAAGGCGGCTTACAAGCACAATCATCGGCCCGTCCCAAACGACTTTCGGGTCGTCGTCGCGCATCTGCACAACCCTTCCGGTGCGGTCTCCGACTTGCAAAACGGGTCCGGTGCGGATAAAAAGCCCCGCAAGGTCTACGGCTTCGTTCAAGAATCCGCCGCCGTTTTTGCGCAAATCCAAAATAATGCCCTTCACGTTGCGCTCTTTCAGTTTCAAAATCAGCTCTTCAACGTCGTGCGTGGTAGAAAAGCCCTTCACCCCGTCCGCGCCTTCGTTCTCCCCGTAAAAGGCGGGAAGGTCTATCACGCCTATCGGGACGGTTTTATCGCCGACGGGAATCTCGTAAACGCAGGCGCGCGCAAGCTTTTCCGTAAGCTGTATTTTTTCGCGCTGCAAAACCACGATTTTTCGGACGCCCGGATTTCCCTTGGGTTCTATCTGCAAATATACCTTCGACCCCTCTTTGCCCCTGATGAGGCGCACCGTGTTGCGAAGCTTCTTCCCTACAACGTCTTCGATTTCGTCGGCGTTCTGGCCCACTCCGACAATCTTGTCTCCCGGCTCGATTTTTTTGCTTTTTTCGGCGGGACCTCCGGGCATAAGCTCGACCACGCTGCAATAGCCATCCTTTTCGGAAAGCACCGCCCCGATGCCGACAAGAGCGTTGCGAACAGATATGTCGAACTCTTCAAGGGCGTATTCCGAAAGAAACGACGTATGCGGATCGTAAATGTTTGAAAGCGCGTTCAGAAAAAGCTCCTGAATTTCGGTGGCGTCGTCCTTTGTCATGTTCGATATAAGGTTTTCGTAGCGTTTCAAGACTTCCTCTTTCGCTTTTTTGAGCTTCTCGTCAAAGGTTTTAGGGGCTTCCTTCAACTCCTCCTTCGCTTCATTTTCAATTCTTTTTGCGGCGTCCTCGTCGATTTCAGCCACAATCTGTTCGTCGGAATTGTCATAGCCTATGATTTGGCTTAGAACGTCGAACTTTATGCGTTTTTGCCAAAGCTGGTCGGCATCGGCCATATTCTTGGGCCATTCCGCCTTGCTTCGGTCGGGTCTGAAAGTTTCGTCTTTGGAAAAGTCGAAGGGCTCGTCCATGCGCTTTTTTATCCATTCAAGCCTCGCTTTTGCGCGCGGAACAAAAGTTTCATGGTAAATTTTATTTGCGGGCAAAATCACCCCCTGCCGCAAGAGCTGCGGCAAAATTGGCGCAAGCCTTTCAGTGTAGAAATCGACGTCGCTCTCAAGAAAAAACATCTTCATGAAATCGAGGGAAGACATGTACTCCCTTACAAGCTTTTTCATGTCGAGCTTATCGAGGCTCTTTTTTAGGTAATGCCCGTTTTCCAAACAAAATACGAAGTTGCGCGACTCCCCCCTCATCTTCGGGGACGCCACAAGCAAAGACGGCTCCGCCTCGACAAGAACGGGGCTTTCCGAAACTGGCGCGGCGTCTTTTTGGGCAAACAACGCGCCGCCCGAAACCCAAAGCAGAAGCAGCGCAAAAATCCTTAAAAATTTCATATAAAAATAGTTCCCTTTCATCATTTCAAATACTAAAATTAACACTAAAAAAGCGCAATGTCTAACAGTTTTTTGGTTTTTACATCCGTTTGTTCGCCTCGCTTAAAATTTCCTTTTCCCCGTCGGTAAGGCTGTAAAAGCCATGCTTGTTCACCTTGTCCAAAATCCTGTCTACTTCGGCGCGGAGATTTTCCTCAGACGAAATATCCACCTTGAAATTATAGTCGGAAGCCCTCCCAATCGGACGCTTTTTGGAAGTTTTGAAATTCGGCATTTTGGGAAAACTTATTCTCCTTCCCGACATCATAATAGCGCAAACGCACCCTGCGGCAATGCCGCCCAAATGCGCGGAAAAGCCTATCCCTCCGCTTGAAAAAGGCGCAAGCTCAAAGAATATAAAGCCTAAAAACTCAAAAGCCGACATAAATTTAAGCATTGTCCAAGCCCTTATTCTCACCGGAAATATGAAAATTATAAAAGTCATCACCTCGTTTTTCGACATCATAAGGAATGCCGAAAGCAAACCGATTACGCCTCCCGAAGCGCCTATTAAAAGGCTGTCATGCCCCAGCAGTCCGGAGAGTAAAAACATTAGCGCCCCTCCCAAAACCGACGCCGCGTAAACCAAAAACGTCCGCGCACGCCCTATTTTTAACTCGAGAGCCTCTCCCGCAAAGTACAGCACCAGACAGTTTACGCCAATGTGCAAAAAGCCTTCATGCAAAAGCGAATATGTAAAGAGCGTCCAAATTTTGCCTTGCGCCAAATTGTCAAGAGAAAGGGCAAAATATCTCGCCAAAACATCGCTTCCCGTAAAATTGCGGATTATCAAATCAAGCAAAAAGAACGCGATGTTTGCCGCTATCAAAATCTTGACGGCGTCCATGCCGCCAAAAATGCCGCGCGAAATGTTTTTCGGAGCCTTGTTAAAATATTCCCTGTCGTAAATCATAAAACTTCCTTCAAGGCGAGATTTGCAAGCATAAGCCCGAATACGCCGGTTACAACCGCCCCGCTTCCGATAACCTTTCGGGAATCTGCCCCGCCGCTTGAAACATGGGTTGGCGCCCCGACGGCTTCGTCGGAGTAAACACACATAAACGAGGGCTTCAAATTCATTTTCCTAAAAGACTTTCTTATCGAAGAGGCAAGCGGGCAGACGCTGGTTTTCATAAGTTTTGCGCACTTCACCATTTCGGGATTTTTGCGCCGCGCCGCGCCCATGCTCGAAACAACCTTCATCTCCCTCAAACAAGCTTGCTTGAGGAGTTCGAACTTGGGCTTTAACGTGTCGATTGCGTCCACAACCACATCGCACCCGCAGTCCAAAAGCTGCGGTGCGGTGCTTTCGTCAATAAAAAAATCGGCAGTTTCGACTTTTGCCAAAGGGTTTATTTCCAAAATTCTGCTCTTCCAAACTTCCGCCTTTTTTTTCCCAACGGTTGAGGAAAGCGCGCCGAGCTGCCGGTTTATGTTGGTAATGTCGAAAGAATCGCAGTCGGCAACCACAAAATTTTGGGCGCCCGTGCGCGCCAAAGCCTCTATCGCAAATCCGCCGACCGCCCCCGCTCCGCAAACCAAAAATTTCGCGCCGCGCAGACGCTTTAAAAATTCGGCGCCATACAAAACCTCTGTTCTTGAAAATCTATCCATTCTTAAAAAATTCCGAAAAATTTTCCCCTATCATGCGGCAAAGTTCAACCTCTTTTAAATTCAAAATTTCGGACGCCCGAAGATAAGCTTTTTCCATTTTTTCAGGGCTTGGAACAGAATCGCTTTCAAGAAGAATCCGGCTTCTGCTTGCCGCCGCCAAAGCCGCCCCGCCCGATTTCAATTCAAGCTCCCTTTCTCCGAAAGAAAACCAGCCGCCCATAGGCTCGAATTTCTCCACAAGCTCTGCGGAACACTTCGCGGCATGAATTAAAAAACGCTTGGGGCGCAATCTTTTAAGAGACGCTTCAAGCTCGTTCCAATGCCCGACTTCGTGAATTACAACAGGCAGATTTTTTGAAATCGCCATTCCAAGCTGCTTTTCAAAACAAGCCCTCTGAAACTGCAAATCGAAACTTGAATGCTTGTCAAAACCGATTTCCCCGACGGCATCCGCATTTTCCAAAAAAAACGCAAGCTCCCCTTCGTTAAAAGAATCCAAATATTTGGGATGAACCCCGAACGCCGCAAAAACATTCTTTGGATTTTCCTCTTTGAACTTTGCAAGCATCGGCATATCCGAACCCTTTGCGCAAGCCGCGCAAACCGCCAGAGCGTCCGAAATTTCGGAAAATTCGGAAGAAGGCAAATGGCAATGGGCGTCGCAAAGAAACATCAAGCAATCGCCGATTCAAAAATTTCGCGCGCCAAAGATTCTTCAATGCCCGAAACCACCACACCCGAACCAATCCCGCCCATAAGGACATACCTCGACTTGCCCGACATAGCCTTTTTGTCGCGCCTGCCCGCCTCAATCAAAAGGTCGACAGAAATCGGCTCGCGGAATTTTACAGGCAAATCGTAAATTTCCAAAACGCGCCTGATTCGGGAAGTTTCCTTTTCGGAAAGCATTCCCAATTTTTCCGACATTCTCGCAGCAAGCAGCATCCCAAGCCCGACCGCCTCTCCGTGCAAATAATGCCCGTAGCCCGCAGTGTTTTCGATTGCATGCGCAAATGTATGCCCGAGATTTAAAAGCGCCCTGCCGCCGTTTTTGGATGTTTCGCGCTCGTCGGAAGAAACGACGCGGGCCTTCATCTTGCAGCAATGCGCAATGACGTTTCCGATTTCGGGATGCGAAGCGGAAAGCGGCTCTTTTAAGTTTTCCAAAAACTCGAAA
>JAGBWO010000269.1 GCA_017629765.1 Opitutales bacterium
AGGGTAAGCTCGAAATTTTCATACTCGTCGTTAGTCCACAAAATTTGGTCTTTTGTAGAGGAAAGCTCTCCTTTTTCATTAAAAGACCAAACAGGCTCTTTGCAGTGAGCGTTGCTTAAATCTTTTTTGAACAAATCCTTAGCCCCTGCGCCCAAAGAAAGACTGAGCGCGACAACCGTAATTGCAATGCGTTTCATCATAATAAATCAAGTTTGGACTCTTTTATGATTCAGTTCAAGGAAATTTTAATCAGTGCCTATATTTGCGGTAAGCCCGCCTACCGAATGTGCAAGTTTTGCCACGCTTGTTGCCACAAAAGATTCGGCGTTGACTTTCTGCTGGCGAGCCTGCGACAAAAGCGACTGAGAATTCAAAAGGTCGGTAAGAGTGCTTACGCCGTTGTCGTAGGCGGCTTTTGTGGCTTCATAGGCTTCAAGGCTCGCTTTGACTGCCGCCTTCGTGCTTTCGAGCTGTTTTAGCGCGCTTTTATAGGCGTAGTAGCTCGACCAGACATTCGCAACAACCTCTATTTGCGCCTGCTTCAATTCTTGCGCAGCCGCGCGCTCCTTTGCCTGCGCGCTTATGAGCTCATATTTGCGCGTAAAGCCGTCAAACAGCTCCCATGTCAGAACAGCGGCGACAGAATAATTGTTGCTTGGCGTATGGTAGTAGCGGTCGTTTACAAAATCGCCCCACTCAAAAGAGCCTTTTGCGCCGATTTTCGGCAGATAGTCGAGCTTGCCGGCCTGCGTTGTTTTTTGTGATGCCGCATAATTTGCGTAAGAAGCCAAAACGTCTTGGCGCGATTTCAAGGCAGACGCCATAAGGTCTTCGACCTTCTTTTGCGCCTCGGAGCTTTCCGGAATCGATATTTTGTTTGAAATCTTTAAATCATGCGTGATTTCAACGCCCAAAACACGCGCGAGATTCGCCCTTGCCTCTTCCACGGAAGCCCTTGCCGATTCAAGGGAATATTCCGCATTTTTTGAATTCGCCAAAGCCCTGAGCGCGTCCTGCTTGTTGCCGACAGCGTTTTTAAATCTGGCATCAGCCGCCTCGTACGCGCTTTTTGCGTCGTCAAGATTGGCTTTTGCGGTTCTTACGGACGCCATCGCGTTGTAAAAATTGAAATATGCGACATACACGTCCAAAACCATATCCTGCAAGCTTTGGTTGTAGCTGAAATTAGCCGCCCTCAAAGCGTCGCGGGCGGCGGAAGACTGGCTTTCGCGCCTGCCGAAGTCAAAGAGAAGCCAGTTTATGTCCAAAGACGCGCCGTAGCCCGTATCCCAAAACGTGCCGACTGCGTAATTTACAACGGAAATCTGGCGAGTCTTCTGCCTGTAAACATTTGCCCCGACGCTGACGGAGGGATAATACTGCGCGTCTACTTTCCCTTTCTGCGCGGCGTAAACTTTCGCGGAAAACCAGTACCCGCGAGTCGACGTGTTGTTTTCAAGCGCGATGTCAATCAAGTCTTCGAGGCTGAGCACCTTGCCCGCAATCAGCTTTTCGGCCGCGCACAAAGCCTCTTCCTGATTTTCGACAATCCCATCCGTCCGAATTTGCGACGGGCGGTAGTAGGTTTCGGGCATAGCGTCGGAGGGAGCTTTCCAAAACTTTGTCGGAGTTTTTGCGACATTGCCGTCAATCGAGCATGCGGCAAGAGCCGCCGTTGAAGCCGCAAGAGATATTTTTAGAAAAAAATCTTTCATATAAATTCCTTAATCGTTTAAATTGCCCCTTGCGAAGAACGGGATTTTGTCGAAAACATTGCGCTGGAGCTTGTCAATCCACAAATACACGACAGGGGTTATGTAAAGAGTTACGATTTGCGAGAAAATCAAGCCGCCCACCACGACAACGCCGAGCGGAACTCTGCTTTCCGCATCCGCCTTGCCCCAGCCGAGAGCAATCGGAAGCATGCCCATAAGAGCCGCAAAAGTCGTCATTATAATCGGGCGGAAACGCTCCATGCAGGCGGTATGCACGGCGTCTTCCGGATTCATTCCCCTCTCCTCGCCGGCTATTGCAAAGTCGACCACCAAAATGCCGTTTTTCTTCACTATGCCCATAAGCATGAATATGCCGATAATCGAATACACCGAAAGCTGGTAGCCGAAGAAATAAAGGCACGCAAAGCCGCCAACAACCGCGATTGGCAAGGCAACCAAAACGGTAATCGGGTGCAAATAGCTTTCGTACAATATGCCCAAAATGACATACATGACGAAAATCGCGACTATCGCCAAAAGCACAAGGCTTTTGATTGTTTCGGAGAAAGTTACGGCTTCGCCTACAAACTTGCCGTCAACGCCTTCGGGCAGAACTTCGCCGGCAACGGGGTTTAGCCAGTTCATAACGTCTCCGATTGCAACCCCGTCCGCCAAGTCGAATGAAATCGTAACAGACGGAAAATTGTCGATATGGTTTACCGACACGGGAGCAAGGGAAGTGCTTGTCGAAGCTATCGAATCAAACGGCACCAAGCTTGAAAGGCTGTATGCGGAAGACGGAATTTCACGGGAGCCTATCGGAGTTATAGGCACTCCCGACGTGACATATGTGTCGGGGGCGAAGAACAAAGATTCCGCGTTGGCAATAAAAGACCTTTCCTCCGCGTTGGCTTCCAATATAGTCCAGTACTGGTTAAAGGTTGATTTTATGAGATAGAAGTAAAACTTCGCGTAAGAATCCCTGAAAGCGGACGAAAAATTGTCCGCGCTTACTCCGAGCATCGACGCATGCTCCCTGTCGAGATGCAAATTAAGCTGTGGATTGTCCAAATACATGTCGGATGATATTGATGAAAAATACGTTCCGTACTTTTGGTACATCCTCGCCATAAGCTTGCCTGCGGCTGCGTAAAGCTCGTTGGAATCCATCGAAGTTATAGCAAACTGATATTTGCCCTGCTGCGTGGAAACCGCGCCTGTTGAAATTTTCAAGGTCGGCTCCGCGTGCAAAAGCATTACAACGCCCGGAATGAGAGACGCCTTGGCGTTTATTCCGCTTACGACTTCGTTTATGGGCTTGCGGTCTTTTTTGTCTTTCAAGACGGTAAATACAATGCCCATATTGCTGTTCATAAATCCCGAAACGCCGGAAACCGCAATGGCGTCGTTTACCGCCGGATCGGACTTCAAGACCTCGAATACGTTGTCTTGAAGCCTGCTGATTTCATGCGGAGAGCTCTTGGTTGAGGCAACAAACACGCCGGTAGCGAAACCGCTGTCGCCCTCGGGGAAAAACGTCTTCGGCAATACCGACGCAAAATGCACGGTGCCCCAGAAGCAAAGAACAATCACAACGAAAGTCAAAATATTCTGCTTAAGCATCCAGCGCAAAGTCGGGGAGTAAAATTTGAGGAACGCGCCTTCCAAATTGTGCGCCATTCTCTCGATTCGGGTTTTTGAATTTGGATCTTTGCTGCGCGGCTGCAACATTCTCGAACACATCATCGGAGTAAGCGTCAAGCTCACTACGCCCGACATAATGGTGGCTGCCACAATGGTGATTGAAAACTCCTTAAAGACTCTGCCCACGATGCCCGACATAAAGACAAGCGGAATAAAAACCGCCGCCAAAGAAAGCGTCATGCTCAAAATCGTAAAGCTTATTTCCCTTGCGGAAGCAAAAGTCGCCTGAGTCGGAGTCTCGGAAAAATCCTCCATTCTGCGCACGGTGTTTTCCAAAAACACGATTGCGTCGTCAACCAAAAAGCCAATCGCCATCGTAAGCCCCATAAGAGACAAATTGTTAAGCGAAAATCCGAAGGCGTTCATCAAAATAAAAGTCAAAACCAAGGAAAAAGGAAGCGCGATGGCAGGCACCAATGTGTCCCTTATTCTTCCCAAGAACAAAAATATGATTATGACAACCAGTATAAACGCTATTATGATTGTCTCTTCCACGTCCTCAATATTGTCGAGAATCAGCTGCGAGCGGTCGTAGGTTTGGGAAATTTTTATCGAGGAGGGCATTTGCGTTTCAATCTCCTTGATTTTTTCGCGAACGGCCGCAACGGTTGAGATTGCGTTTCCTGTGGAAGTCTTGCGGATGCCCAAAATAACGGAGCTTGCGACATCCTGATTTATTCCCAGGCTGTTGCGGGAAAAGAAAGACTTGTTAAGAGTGTCGTACTGCAAGCCGTCGATAATCTTCGCGACATCTCGCAAAAACACCGGTATGCCGTCCTTATACGAAACAATGATTTTTTCATAGTCGGCGGCATAGTTTAACTGCGTGTCGGGCAAAATTATGAACTGGTTGTTGGGGCCTTCAAGATTTCCCGCCCCATACATGTTCGTAGTGCGAGACAAAGCCGCGCGAAGCTCCGACATTGTTATTCCCATATTGAAAAGCTTCTGCATATCCGCCTCGACGCGCACCGCGCGCGGAGCGGCGTAAACGTCCACTTTCGAAACGCCGTCTATCATGGAAATTTTCTGGGCGATTTCGGCGAACGCGTATTCGTAAAGCTCGCCCTCCGTCATAGAGTCGCTCAAAACAGACAAAAGCAAAATCGGCATATCGTTGGGATTGTCTTTTGAAAAAGACGGCTGGGACGGCAAGTCGGAAGGCAGATTGCCCGTCGCCCTTTGGATTGCCGACTGCACGTCGGTTGCGGCGGCGTCGATGCTTTTTGACAAATTAAACTGCAAGACGATTTTTGTCGCGCCGAAGGAATTATTCGAGGTAATCATCTCAATCCCCGGTATCTGCATGAACTGCTGCTCCAAGGGAGAGGCGATGTTCGTCGCCATAATAGTAGGGTTTGCACCCGGATAGGAGGCTGTGACCTGAATTACTGGATAGTCGACGCCGGGCAAATCGTTTACCGGCATCGCCTTGTAGGAATATATCCCGAAAAGCAGCGCGGAAAGCGCGAGCAACATTGTCATTACCGGACGTTTTATGAAAATATCCGACACCGACTTTTTGTCGTTTAAACTGCTCATATAAAAGACTCCCTATTTTATTTTGCCGACGGCGAGGATTTTTGCGCCTGAGAAGCCATTTTTGCCTTCTGCTCGGTTGCCTTTGCCAAAAATTCCCTGATTTTGGCGGGATCTGCAATCGGCTTTCCGTCTTCGGCAATCGGGACGCCCTGCGCGGTGGCCGCATATGCAAGAGCGCCGTCGGCTACCCTCAACTGCCCGTACATGACGACTTTGTCGCCCTTGTTCAATCCTTCAACCAAATAGCTGCCGTCGGGATAAAGCTGCCCGACTTTAACTTGAACCTTTGAAATTTTATAAAGCGCGCCGCCCGCCTTCTTTGCCACATACACAAAATGCCCGACATTGTCCACTTGGATTGCGGCGTTCGGAACCAAAACGGCGTTTTCGATTTTTTGCAGATTTAAAACCACCTTTACCGGCTGGTCGGGCCAGAAAACCAAGTCTTTGTTGTCGAGAACCGCCCTCAATACCAAAGTAGACGACGAATAGCGAGAACGGTTTTCGACCGCCTCAACCTTCGCCTTTGCGCTGCGCTTTTGCGAAACTTTGCCGGCGACATAGGAAACGTCAAGCTCCAAGCCCTCCGGACTGTTTTTCATTGCCGACTGCACTTCAAAATGCCTTGACGACGGAATGAAGAAGTCGACGTAAAGCTTGCGGGTTTCCTCGATTGTGGTAATCATTGAAGAGGCGTTGTTGGCGTTTACGATGTTGCCCAAGTCGATATTGAAGAAGCCCGCCTTGCCCGAAATCGGGGCGCGGACGTCGCACCAGTTCAAATTGATTTTTGCAAGCTCCAAGTCCGCTTCCGCACTCTTTAATGCGGCTTCGTCCGACTGCACTTTTGAAACCAGCGCGTCGTAAGTCTGCTTTGAAACGAAATCCTGCTCGGCAAGCTTTTTATTGCGCTGCATATCGAGGGTGTCGATTTTTAGCTGGGATTTTGCCATCTCCACTTGGGCTTCCGCCGCAAGGACATTGGCGCGATACCTGCTCTTGTCTATTTCGGCGAGAATATCGCCCTCTTTTACATAGTCGCCCTGCTTGAAATTGATTTTTACAATCTGGCCGGTGACCTGAGGCACTACCTTGACGCTCTTAAAAGAGTTTGCCGTACCCAACGTGTCGATAAAAGAAAAAACGTCCTTTTGGACGACATCTCCCAAAACCACTGCGGCTGGTGGGATTTGGCGCACTTGCTCCGCTTTTTTTGCGCAGCCTGAAAGCGCGGTTAACACTGCAAACGCCAATGCAAGACTCAATGTGTTTTTCATAATAAAGAAGGCTCCATTTTTTATGGATTTAAAAAAAACTATTCCCGATTTTACAAAAATAGCCCGTTTATCTCGATTGAATTCGGCAATCTTGTCAATAACAATATACATTTCATATCGTCCATACGCAAAAAGAATATACATTAAAATATTGCTTTTTTCTCAAATTTGTTTTGGCTAATTTTTTAAGACAAATGGGAACGCTTCACAAATATATATTCAAACAGCTGCTCGGGGTATCAATGATGACGGTAGGGCTGTTTGTTTTCGTGCTGGTAATCGGCAACGTCATAAAAGACGTAATGGGAGAGCTTGCGTCGGGCAAAATAGATTTGAGCATTTTCGCATACACAATCGCCCTGATAATCCCCGCAATCATACCCTACGCGATGCCTATGGGGGTCTTAACCGCCATATTGCTCGTGTTCGGCAGAATGTCGGCGCAAAGCGAAATCGTGGCGATAAAGGCTTCGGGGCGCTCCATTTGGGATATTTCAGCCCCCGTCTTCTTCTTGGCGATACTGGCGTCCCTTTTTTCGGTGGGCATAAATTTCTACTATGCGCCGATAGCCCGCTACGCATACAAATCGATATTGAAAAACGCGATTGCGGAAAATCCCCTGCAATTCATAAAGCCCGGAACCTTTGTGCGGGAATTTCCGGGATTTGTGATTTATTCCGATTCTGCGGAAGGCAACACTCTAAAAAATTTCCGCATTTGGGAGCTTGACAAATCAGGAGAAGTCAAAACCTCCACAATAGCCAAAACGGCAAATTTGGTTTACGACGAAAATACCGACGCCATCGTCCTCACTTTAAACGACGCATCCTCCGACATGCGCCGAAAATCCGATTCGGAAAATTTCTCAAAGCCCGTATATACCGCGAAGTTTGAAAAAGCATCGGTAAGCCTGAACCTTGCCGAAATTTTGGGAACAAACAAACAGCGCAAAAAGCTTTCATATATGACATTCAACGAGCTTATGAAAGCCCGCTTTACCTACAACCCCAAAAAACTGCCCGAAACGCCGGAAAATATGTACCGAAACCGAATGAAGGTGCAAATTCAAATCCAAAAGAACTTTGCGATGGCGTTTTCTATTTTCGCAATGGTCATCCTCGCAGTTCCGTTGGGAATAAAGGCTCAGCGCACCGAAACTTTCGCAAACCTTGCAATGGCGCTCGCCCTCGCGCTCGGGTATTATCTTTTGATGGTTCTGATTTCTTGGCTTGAAAAATTTCCGGAATTGCGGCCCGACATTTTAATCTGGATACCGAACTTGATATTCCTTGCGCTCGGTTTGGTTTTGCTAAAAAGAGCGTCGAAAAACTGATTTCCAAATACAAAAAAAAACGGGGCAAACGCCCCGTTTTTTTTATCCCAAGACAAAGAAAAACTATTTTGAAAGAAGTTTAAGCCAATGCGCAATGCGCTTTGCCGTCTGCTTCTTCCCCGGCATTCCGACTTTCTCGCGCATTGCTATGGCGCGCTTTAAGTCGAACACGCTTTTCCAGTCGTCGCCCAAAAATTCGCAGACTTCCCTCGCCTCCTTGTCGCCAAGCTCGTTGATGGGAGTTTTCGTTCTTTCCGAAAGTGCGACCAACGCCCCAACATAATGGTGCGCCTTCCTAAACGGAACGCCCCGCATTACAAGATAATCCGCCAAATCCGTCGCAAGCAAAAGAGGGTCGGAAACCGCTTCGGCGCACTTCTTTGCGTTAAATTCGATTTCTGAAACCGCGCCCGCGAGAACGTCCAGACAAATCATAACCTGCTCGTAAGAATCGAATATGGCAGGCTTGTCTTCCTGCAAATCGCGGTTGTAAGTCAAAGGCAGACCTTTCACGAGCGTAAAAAGCGTTCCCATATTGCCGATAATCCTCGCGCTCTTTCCGCGCAAAAGCTCGAAAGAGTCGGGATTTTTCTTTTGGGGCATCAAAGACGACCCCGTAGTGAAGGCGTCGGGCAACTTCACGAAAGAAAATTCGGATGAATTCCAAATTATGACGTCTTCGGCAATGCGCGAAAAATGCGCCGCCATAATAGAGCATGCGGAGGCGAACTCTAAAAAAACGTCCCTGTCCGCAACGGCGTCCATGCTGTTTTGCGTCAATATCGCCCTTCCCCTTGAATCGGTAAAGCCCATGATTTCGGCTGAAATATCGCGGTTTATGGGCAGGGTCGTTCCCGCAATCGCGCCCGAACCCAAAGGAGAAATATTTGCAGACTCATACACGTTCTGAAAGCGTTTCAAGTCCCTGTAAAGCATTTCAGTCCAAGCCAAAATGTGGTGCGCCGCGCTCACCGGCTGCGCCCTCTGCAAATGAGTGTAGCCCGGAATGAAAATTTCGGCATTGTCCTTTGCAAGATTTACAAGAACATTCAAAAAAGCCTCTATTTTGTCGCATACCCTCATGCATGCGCTCTTGAAAAACAAACGCATATCGGTTGCCACCTGGTCGTTGCGGCTGCGCCCCGTATGCAGCTTTGCGGCGGCGG
>JAGBWO010000270.1 GCA_017629765.1 Opitutales bacterium
CTTGACTTTACGCTTTTTGAGATGTTTTCAATTTCTTTTAGCGAAAGTTCGCGCGCCAACACCAGAGTGTCAAAGCCTGCATCTTCAAGAAACTTTGCCTTTTCGGGAGTGCGGATGTTGCATTGGGTGCTTGCATGCAGCTCTATTGGCGGAAGCTCTCCGTTCATAAGCCCCATGTCTTGGATTATGAGCGCGTCTGCGCCTGATTCATAAGCTTTGAAGGCGGTTTCGCGCGCCTTTTCGACTTCGCCGTCAAATAAAATCGTGTTTAGCGTTATGTAAATTCTCGCGCCGAAAATATGGGCGAAGTCCGCCGCTTTTCTGATGGAGTCGAAAGAATTTCCCGCAAGGCTTCGCGCGCCGAACGAGCTTGCGCCCATATATACGGCGTCCGCTCCCGCCTTGATTGCCGAGATTGCGCAGTCGGCGTTTTTTGCGGGGCTTAAAAGCTCTATGATTCGGCGGTCTCTCATTAGGCGATTTCAAACATAATGTCGGACCATTCTCCCATTGTAGCGGAGTCCGACGATTTTATTTTCGCTCCGCCCGTTTCCAAAAACTTGCGCTTAACTTCGTCGTTTTCCGAAGCCAATATTCCGCTTAAAACCAATATTCCTCCGCTTTTTACGGCGTCAATCAATTCTTTTGCGTATATTTGCAGGATGTCGGCTTGGATATTGGCAAGCAGGATATCGCAGGTTTTTCCTTTCAGTCCGTCGTCTATTCCCGCTTCGGAAAAATCGACGTTGCCATCAGGCACTCCGTTTATTTTTGCGTTTTCAACGCTTAAACGCACGGCTTCGGGGTCTTTGTCAAAACCGTAAACCTTGCCGACGCCAAGAAGTTTAGCGCTAAGCGCAAGTATGCCGGAGCCGCAGCCGGCGTCGATTAAAAACACGTTTTCGGGTTTTTCGGTTTTTTTCAGGAAATCGAGCATTCTGATTGCGCAGAGGCGGGTTGTGGGGTGGTCGCCCGTGCCGAAAGCCAAGCCTGCGTCGAAGTAGAAAGCCTTGCCGCCCTCGGGCAAAATGTAGTTTTCTTTTTCCCAGACAGGCACCCAGTGGAGGTTTTCATGCCGCCAAGAGGTCAAATATTTCTTGTATTCGTTCTGCCAGTCGCAGTCGAAAATTTCTTCGACGTCAAAGTTTTCGGGCAGGGTTTTGAAAGCCTTGCGGACTTGCTTGTAGGCGGGAGCGGCTTCCTCCAAATCAGCGAAGTATCCCACGAGTTTCGGAGGGGTTGCGTCGTTTGCTTTTTCGATGGACCAAGACGATGTTTCCAGACCGCAAAGGAAGTCTTCGAGGCGGTCTGGCATATTGTAGTCGATGTTCGCGGAAATTTTAATCATAATGTTATTGAAGTTGAAATGTTGCTTGGGGTAAAGGGTTAAATGCCGAAAAATTCGCGGGCGTTGTTTGTTGATATGTCGGCGATTTCTTCGACGGAAACGCCGAATAGCTCCGCCGCTTTTTGCGCTATGAACGGTATGTATGAGGGTTCGTTGGGCTTGCCGCGCAGCGGAACGGGGGCAAGATAGGGGCAGTCGGTTTCAAACATAATTTTTGACAGCCCCTGCAAAAGCATTGTTTGGCGCATTTCTTCTGCGTTTTTATATGTTATTATGCCGGTAAAAGAGGCTCTTCCCCCGCGCGAATTCAGCATCTTAATCTGTTCAATGCTTCCGCTAAAACAGTGGAAGACCGCCTTTTGCCAGTCGAAACCGCTCTCGTCGATGATTTTAATCGCCTCTTCTACCGCGCTTCGGGCGTGGACGCAAATGGGAAGCCCCGCATTTTTCGCGATTTCAAGCTGCGCCTTAAAGAGCCTTTCCTGGCGCGATTTCATTTTTTCAAACTCCTCGCGCGAGCCTTCAAACTTGTAAAAATCCAAACCGATTTCCCCAATCGATACGGGCGGCATATCGCTTTTTAAAAAGTCTTTTGCGCTTTCCAAAAACTCCTCGTCGCCGTCTTCGGTTTCCGTGGGGTGTATGCCCATCTGCCAAAACACGGCTCCTTTGTGGGTTCTTGCGATTTTTGAGAAGTTTTGCCAGTCGCATTTCCTTGCGGAGCAGGTTATGATGCGGCTTACGTTTGCGTCTTTTGCGCGTTTTATTGCGCTTTCCAATTCTTCCTCCGAAGCAAAGGCGTCGAGATGCGCGTGCGTGTCGATAAATTCCATAAAATTTATTTTGTTCAAAAAAGAAATATTTGCAGATTATGTTTTTGTTGCGATAAAAAATTTTCGGAACTTGCAATTTTAAGGCGCAAATGGTTTTATTTTGGAAATTAAAAAGGAATTTTTATGGAAAACGTAATTATCATCGGAAGCGGCTGCGCGGGAATGAGCGCGGCAATTTACACCGCGCGCGGCGGGCTTGCTCCGCTTGTCATTGAAGGCTTGCAGCCGGGCGGGCAGATAACAACCACAAGCGAAGTGGAAAATTTCCCGGGATTTCCCGAAGGCATAGACGGGTTCGGGCTTGTTTGGAACATGCGCACTCAGGCTGAAAAATTCGGGGCAAAGATTTTGAACGCCGTCGTTGAGAGCGTCGATTTTTCCTCTGAAACAAAAAAGGTTTTCTGCTCCGGAAACCAAGTGTTCGAGGCGAAAAAAGTCATAATCGCAACGGGGGCTTCTGCGCGCCTTACGGGGGCGAAGAACGAAAAGGAGCTTTTTGGCGGCAAAGGCGTTTCAACCTGCGCGACTTGCGACGGCGCGTTTTACCGCGGCAAGGACGTCGTTGTTGTCGGCGGCGGGGATTCCGCATGCGAAGAGGCGGTTTTTTTGACGCGCTTTGCAAATTCCGTCAAGCTCATAC
>JAGBWO010000271.1 GCA_017629765.1 Opitutales bacterium
ACCTTCGCTTTTTGAAACGTTCGAGAAAGCAACTTTTGTAAAATCAGGATTTTTAGCCATTGAATTATCCTTTCAAATTATATTACTCCGAGCGCGCCCAAAAACGATTTGAGCGTTTCATAGTTGTTGGATTTTATGCTGATGCTGCCGTCCATTCCCGCCTCTTTGTAAGAAGCCTCAAATTCGGGGGCAGGCACGCCCGCCAAAAGCACGGTTGAATCCGGCTTTGCCGACTTCAACGCATGCGCAACCTGCGGAACCAATTCGGGATAAGTGGCGTCGGTCGAGCAAATTACGGCATATTTTGCGCCGCTTTCCGAAAAAGCCTTCGCGGCGCTTTCGGCATCCGCAAAGCCCTTCGGATAAACGACGTCGAAACCGCCGACTTCAAAGAAGCCCCGTATGAAGTCCGCGCGAGCCTTGTGCTGAACGAGCGGCCCCATGGTCGCCAAAAAGATTTTCGGAGCCGAACCCGTCTTTGCCTTAAATTCCGCGCTTGCGTTTCTAAGCGCCTCAAAGTGTTCGACCGCCCTGTGAATGTCGAGCTTGCGCACTTCGGTTTTACCGCCGCCGCAAACGCAAAGCTTTTCGCAGACCGCCTGCACGCTCGCGCCCTTTGAAACAGCGTCCATCATAGCCGACATAGCATCCGCCCCGCATTTTCCCGACAAGTCGAAATCGACCGCCTTGCGAAGAGAGGAAACCTCTTCCGCGCGTTTTTTCGCGACTTCAGCGCAACGGCAGGCGGGCTTTTCCAAAGGCTTTTCAATCAAATTCGCATAAGAATTCGTGCCTACGACAACGCTTCTGCGCGAATCGTAAAGCTTCTTTCTTCCGTCGGAAGTGGCGGAAATTTTGTCCTGCACAAAGCCGCATTCAAGAGCCTTCAAAATTCCGCCCTTGGCTTCGATTTCGGCAACGAACGCCCAAGTTTTCTCAGCGATTTCGGAGGTCAAATTTTCCACGAAGAACGAGCCTCCCGCAGGGTCGACAACATCGCAAAGATTGCATTCTTCCTGCAATACTATCTGCGTGTTGCGCGCTATGCGCATGGAAAAATCGTCGGGGCGGCGCACTACTTCGTCAAACGGAGCGACAGTCATGCTTTCAACGCCGCCGATTACGCCCGAAAAAGCTTCGGTGGTTGCGCGGAGCATATTTACATAAGGGTCGAACACCGTCTTGTTAAACCTCGTTGTGCGCGCCGAAATCCTCATCTTGCGTGATTCCGAATTTCCGCCGAACTCGCCAATAATTTTGCTCCAAACAGAGCGCGCGGCCCTGATTTTTGAAATTTCAGTAAAGAAATTGGAGCCCAAAGAGAGCCTGAAACGCACAAGGGGCGCAACTTCGTCTATTTGCATTCCCTTTTCGAGCATCGCCCTAATGTAGAAAACCGCTGTCGCAAAAGCGGCTCCAAGCTCTTCAACCGCGCTTGCCCCCGCGCAGGAATACGGCAGCGTGTTGACTCCGATTGCGCCCATTTTGGGCTGATTTTTCGCATTGTAGTCGGCAAGCGCAAACATTCTGTTTAACGCACAATCCATTGACATGGGCAGCTGCCCGTTTGCCGCCAACGCCGAAACGGGATCGAAATAAAATCCGCCGGAGAATTTTTTGCCCTCAAAAGAAGAGTAAAGCATCGCCGCGATTGCCGAAGACGCCGCGCCCGCAAACACATTAATGTCAACACATTCGACGTCAACACCCTTCAAAGCTTCGGCAATGTCTGCGGCAACGCTCGCCGACATTCCGTTTTTGCCAACTTTCGAGCCGACGTCGCAGTCGGCGTCAAGCCCGGCGCAGGTGCGCTCGTCCAAAACCAATTCCACGGAAGTCTGCCCCTTGTTCAAGGCGTCCAAAATTTTCGCGTTGAATTCAGAGGGAAGCGCGGCATACATTTCCTGCGATATGGTCCATGGTTTTGCCTTGTATCCGCCAGCG
>JAGBWO010000029.1 GCA_017629765.1 Opitutales bacterium
CGAGACATTTGCGAATGCAAATGCGAGTACAACTTCGTACTGCCCCCTGAGCAAAACCAACATGGAGCGCAAGGGCGGAAAAAATACTTTTCGGAAGCGCAGCCCTAATTCATCTAAAAGATTTTATCTTTTTTCCGCCCGCTTTATTCCGCTTTTTTAGAGTTTTTGTTTGACATAATTATATATCAAAGTTATTTATTCCCTGTTTTTTACAACATATACCTATTATAAGAAGAAGCCCCCCCAATAAAATTCAATTCCTGTTTTTTTGGGGGGTGTTTTCTTGAAAATCTGGAGGATAAATGAAAACAAAATTACTAATAAGCCTTATTGCCGCTCTCGGATTAACTCTCGCAAACGCAGATATCCGATTTAAAAATATATATCAAAATAATATGGTTTTGCAGGCCGGCGAAGAAAACGCCATAGCCGGCAAGACAAATCCCGAAGAAGCGGTGGAACTTTCCGTTTTGGCAAAATCCAAAGACGGTAAAACCATGCAAAAAACTTTAAAGACAAAAGCCGACAAACTCGGCAAATGGACGGTGAAAATCCCGCCTTTTCCCAAGCGCACAAACTTGGAGCTGACGGCAAAGAACGCAAGCGGAGAAAGCGCAAGAATTTCAAACATAATTACCGGAGAACTCTGGCTTGGTTCGGGACAGTCTAACATGGAGTGGCACTTCGGCAACAATACCGTCGAAAAAGAGTATCTCGAAAAATACCAAAAAGACGCCGACACAACCAACGGGGACGTCAGAATTTTCACGGCAAACAGATTTACGCTTCCCGAAGCGATAGACGAAGTCTGCGGAGACTGGCGCATCATTGACGGCAAAAATCTAAGGCACGGGGTAAGCCAAATTTGCTACATTGTGGCAAGCCAGCTTTCAAAAGCGTTAGACACCCCCGTAGGCTTTATAAATTCATCTTGGGGCGGTTCCCGCATCGAGCCGTGGATTTCAAAAGAAGCCTTTAAATCTTCGGGGGTAAGCTTCAATTCCTCAAATAACACCGAATTCAAGAATTGGCAGGAATACGAAGAATTTACTTCAAACTACGCAAAACTTCGCGAAGAATATGTAAAGAATTTTCCGAAATGGATAGAACAAAATCCGACAGGGCATTTGCAAAACCAAAACAGAGCCTCCCGCCCTCAAATGCCTATCGATATTCTCGCAAACGACCATAACCCAACAAACAAATATAACTCAATGATTTGCGGCGTTGCTCCGCTTTCACCGAAAGGGGTATTGTGGTACCAGGGCGAATCAAACGCGGGTCAGCCGTATTTTTACGGCGATTTACTGAAACTTATGGTAAATTCCTGGCGCAAACATTTTAAGCGCGATTTCCATTTTTACTATGTCGATCTTGCCGCAATCAACGACAATCAAAACCAGCCCGTTCACCACGGCTCTTGGGGCGGCATACGCGAAACCATGGCGGAAGTCTTGGAACTTCCCAAAACCGGAGTGGCAACTTCGATAGACAGCGGCGGCTCTAAAATGTTAGGCATTCACGATATTCATCCGCCGCACAAGGAGCTTGTCTCGACCCGCATAACCAAAATGGCCCTCGCCGACGTTTACAAGAAAGGCAGCCCGAAAGCGGCGCGCTCTCCCCGCTACTCCGGAGAATTCAAAGTGGAAGGCAACAAGCTTATAGTTAAGATTGCAAACGCGGAAGGACTGCGCAAAATTCAGGGCAAGGAAAAGCTTACGGGTTTTGCCATACGCGGCGAAAATCCGCGCGACTGGAAATGGGCGGACGCCGAAATAAAGGGAGACACAATCATTCTTTCAAGCCCCGAAGTATCCGAACCTAAAGCCGCAAGATACGCTTGGGCAAACCGCCCGCTTATTTCCGTTGAAAGCAAACACGGCTTGCCGATGCTTTCTTTCTCAACCGATAACGGAGCTTACATTGACTGGGGCAGACAAAAGAAATAACGCAAAATATTAAAGCGTAATTTCTGCATAAAGCACCCTCTTAAAAACAGAGGGTGTTTTTTTGCAAAGCATAAAATCGACAAGAAAATATTAAGCATTGCGCACAAAAAAAGGCGGCGATAAATCGCTTATCGCCGCCGTATGCCTATGATTTTACTTGCTTAAAACAAACGATACATCGTCGATATGCCAACCGAGAGAATCGCTGCCGTTTTCGCGGAACAAAACCTTTACCGTCTGCCCCGACGATAGATTTGGGACATCCAAAGTATTTTTTGTCCAAACGCCGTCTCTGCCCTCCAATTTTTTGGAGGCCACGCGCCTTGCATTAACAAATACCGAGACGGAAGTATCCATACGCTTGCGAGGCCAAGCTTCAAAAGTAAGTTTTCCTTTCGCCTTTGAATAGCCATTGGGAATGCGGAAGGTCTGCCATACGTCAAACGGAGCCGCCCCGCCTTCGGCAAGCTCTATCTCCCTGCCTGTTTCCTTGCCCTGCGAATTGAGCTTCGGAGCGCCGTTTTCGCCCGTGTTCCAGACTTCAAATGAACCTTTGTTTGTCTTCCATGCAATCATGTCGCCTGAGGAAACGTTGCCCCTTTCGCGGTACGGGTAGTCAAAACCGCCGTTTATTATCATTTCATTGGGATTTGAAGACTTGTACTGGCTCAAATCAATATCGTTTTCTTCGGCACTGCCAAACTTCAACGGCTTCTTCGGAAGCGGAGCCGCTTTCTTCAAAACTTCCGCCGCCTTCTGCGGGTCGTTAATTACCACGCGGAAGCCGACATTGTAAACGCCCTGCCAATCGGGATAAGCCCTGCGAACCGTTACGCGCGCCCACTTCGACCTGTCTCTCCAGCTTCCGCCGCGCGCGACTTTCATGCCTTCGACTTTTTCGCCGCCGATGCTCTTTGTATAGTCGTTCAAAGCCCATTCCGCAACGTTGCCGTTGATGTCGTACAAATTAAACGGACTCGGGGCATAAGAGCCTACATTCGCCGTCACAAGCTGCCCGTCGTTAAAGTCCAAATCGGCGGGAACAAACGCCATTTGCGGAGATGGATTCCTCATCGGCTGGGGGTCGACGCCCATAACCGCAAATTTTTTGGATGTGAAGTCGGAGAGATTTTCGTATGCGGAGAAGTCCGCTCCGATGTTGCCGAACCAAAAATCCCCGTCGGAACCCGCTCTTGCCGCCCATTCCCACTGGGTTTCGGTCGGCAAAGAAACTTCCAAACCGTATTTTTCGCTCATCCACTTGCAAAACTGCATGGCTTTCTTCCAAGAAACCCTGACGACGCTCTGCTCGGGCAGGTTTGCGGGATAGCCGCGATTGACGTGGTCTTTCCAATGGCGGTCGAAAAACGCGGAATTATGGTTTTTGTCGAAAACTTTATACTGGGCGTTTGTTGTTTCAAACGTAGCCATATAGAAAGGTTTTTCCACCTTTACCGCCCTTGCGGGGCCTTCGTCAAAATACCAGTCGTTAGTTCCAATCACAAACGAGCCTGCGGGAATCAGCGAAAAGCGCATTGTCTGCCCGTCGCCCAAGTCGGCAACCAGTTCCTTCGGCAGCTTTACGGCTGAAACCTTGCGTTTTGCAACGTCTTCGTCAAACGGAAAACCCGCCGCCTTTACTTCCTTTTGCGGATGCTTCTTTTCAGGCTTTGGCGCGACAAACTCCTGCTTGCCGGGATCCCAATCTATCACGTCGGGATCATCGAAGCGGTTCGCATACAAAGCCAGAAACTTTTTGCGCTCAACGTCGCCGTTATTAGGTATTTCCTTGCGGACTTCCTTCCAAGAGCCGATAAACGGAACATTCAAGTCAATCCAAGTATACAATACCGACCATGCGTCATCGTCAAGCTCCACGCCATGATGCCCTTTCTTAAGCATTTGCACAAGCTCGCTTGTGTTTGCCTTAAATTCAGAGGGAGGCAGCAAGTTCTGCGTGCTTTCGGGGCCTGAGCGGCGGATAAACGGATGCAACGCCATATATGCGCTTGTAAAATGCTTCCAGACAGGATTTCCGCGCGAAAGCACGGGGCGGTCTTTGTTCGTTCCGTCATGGCAGCCGACGCAGTATTTGTCCAAAATCGGCTGAACGTCCCTTACGAAAGAATAGCCGCGAATCGGTCCTCTGAACGGAGTGATTTTTGACGGCTTCTTGCGGGCTGCCATTGCGGTTGCGGAAATCGGCGTCATGTAATTTGCCTCGTGGCAACCGACACAGCTTTGAACTTCGCCCGGCATAACAGTAAGCCATGAACGCATGAGTGCAAGAGCATTGCCATCCTTGTCCAAAGGCTGCAAAGCAATTGGGCGGTTTGCGGGAACTTCAAATATCGCCGAACCGTCGGGTTCGACGGGAACAGTGCCGTGAATGCGCTTTACGTCCCAAGAACCCTCCTGCCCGATGACGTCGTGCGCGCCCATATTGCGGTAGGCGTAATTGTATTCAAATATGCGCAAAGCCTTTACTGTTCCGCGCGGAACGCCCGCAAGCCCAGGACCCTGATAGATATCGTTTAAGAACAAAGTGCCGGTATCGAGCTTGGGATTTGCCTTCAAATTCTTTTCCACAAGGCTCGGAATTACCGAAGGCTTCTTGCGCTTTGCAACAGGCATCGGCTCAAAATAGCTCCATCCCTTGCCCGAACGCTGCAACATCGTCATATTGTCGAATTTATCAACAAGATATATCGACCAGCCCTGCTGCGGAGTGCGCGCCGAAACGACAACCAAACCCTCGTTTATCGGATACGGATGGAGCATTTGCGGCCACACGCCGTCAACCAAAGTATCCTTGGTCTTTGCGACATATTCCCTTCCGTAAGTCGGAAATTTATGCACCCTGC
>JAGBWO010000272.1 GCA_017629765.1 Opitutales bacterium
CGAAAGAGGAGCTTAAAAAAATCGTAAAGCGCACCTGCTCGCTTCTTAACATTGAAGTTGACGAAGAAGGCGCAATGGAAATCGCAAGAAGGTCGAGGGGAACCCCGCGCATAGTCAACAACCTCGTGCGCTTCGTGCGCGACTACTCTGAGGAGCGCGCAAAGGGGGTAATTACGAAGCATTCGGCGTCAAAGGCACTGGAACTTTTGGAAATAGACGAAAACGGCTTGGACGAAATGGACAAGCGCATAATGAAAGTCATGGCGCAAAACTACAAGGGCGGACCTGTCGGCATAGGCACGATAGCGGTAGCTGTAAACGAGGAGGCCGACACTCTCGAGGAAGTCCACGAACCATTCCTAATACAAGAAGGCTATATCCAACGCACTCCGCAAGGCAGAATGCTGACTCCCAAAGCGTGGGACATTGTCGGAATAAAAAATTTGGGCGAAGACTTTACGCAGGGCAGCCTGTTTTAGGAAATGGAAAATTTTTTCGACTACATCATCGTAGGGCAAGGCATCGCAGGCTCAAACCTCGCAATGCACCTCTTGGAGCGCGGAAAGAAAATCGCGGTTATCGACGACGATTGGAACGGGGCCGCGTGCAAAGTCGCCGCGGGCGTGCTCAACCCCATTACGGGCAAGCGTCTTGTAAAAAGCTGGCGAAGCGGAATTGCAATGCCCTACGCGAAAAAATACTACGCATCCCTCCAAAAAAATTTCGGCGAAAAATTTTTCTTCGACCGCCAGATTTTGCAGCTTTGCAAGTCTTTGGAAGAAGCGGAACTCTGGCACAAGAGAAAGGGCGACGATGAATATTCAAGCTTTCTTAGCGAATACAACCCTCCGAAAACCTTTCCAAAGCTAAACGACAACTTCGGCAGTTTTTTCATAAACTTTGCGGCATGGGTCGAAGCCCCGCATGCAATGGACCTCATAAGAAACCATTTGGCGTCCTGCGGAGTTTTGAGCCTTGAAAGATTCGACTACTCCCGTTTGGAAATCAAAGCCGACCTTGTAAAGTACAAGAATTTCAATGCGAAAAAAATCGTATTTTGCGAAGGCTGGCGCGCGGTTGACAACCCATATTTCAACTGGCTTCCATACCGCCCTGCGCGCGGAGAAATTCTGACAGTCAAAATAGAAGAAATGGTTTCGGAGCATATAATCCACCGCGAAAAATGGCTCATGAAATATAAAGGAAACCTATACCGCAACGGTTCAACGTGGGACAGGGAAAATTTCAGAAACAATATTGCGACTCCTGAAGCCCGCGCAGAATTGGAAAAAGCTCTGCCGGCAATCATCGGAAAAAACAAATTTGAAATCGCGGAGCAGGAAAGCGGCGTGCGCCCCTGCACCGCCACAACGCGCCCGCACTTGGGCCGCCACCCCAAATTTCAAAATTTATATTCGTTCAACGGCTTCGGCTCGAAAGGCTACGCGCTATCCCCCTATTTTGCAAAGCACTTCGCGGAATTTTTGGAAGGCGAAACGCAACTCGACAAAGAAGCGGATCTTACCCGCCACATCCGCAAATTTTACCGCCAAGACTTTTAAAGCCTATCCCGGCGCCCAATTACCGGCAAAAATTACCGCATTTCACAATCCGATTTTTTCAAGCGGCGCCCAAAAAACTCGGCAAACTGCATATTGAAAAATATTCGCGGCAAAAAAATGCCGATATTTCCATATTCTGCCTGCTTTCGCTTTAAGGCAGGCAATAAAAATTTTCTTGCAATAAATTTGCGCATTAAAAAAATAAAAGCACGATAAAAAAAGGATTGCAAATGACTTACACATGCACGGTTTGCGGCTACAAATATGACGAATCAGCGGAAAAAACTCTTTTCAAAGACTTGCCTTGCGACTGGCTTTGCCCCCTTTGCGGCGCGCCGAAGGAAATGTTCGAGCCAGAAAAGCAGAACGCAGGGCCAGACAATCGACACACCGCCGCGGAAATTTTAATAAATACCCTGCAAGAAAACGGATTGCGCTTTGTGTTCGGAATGGTCGGGCATTCCAATTTGGGGCTTGCCGATGCAATACGAAAAAATGTAAGCCAAAACAAGATGGAATTTTTCGGCATTCGCCACGAATCAAGCGCGGCATTCGCCGCCTCGGCATACGGCAAACTTGCCGGAAAACCCGCAGCCTGCCTCTCAATAGCAGGCCCGGGAGCGACAAATCTTCTGACCGGGCTTTGCGACGCGGACTTAGACCGCTCCCCCGCAATCGCAATAATGGGGCAGGTTCCGACAGGCGAATTGGACTTGGGAATATTTCAAGAGCTTAATCTGGCCTCGATTTTTGAAAGCACGGCAAAAAATCAATACACATTGTTTGAAAATTCCGATTTTGCAAAAACCGCAAGCGAAGCATACGCAAACTCAATTGCAAAAGGAGGTGTAAGCCAAATTATAGTCCCCGACGACGTCCAGACTGCCGCCGCAACGCCTTCACACATATTCAAAAAAACACAGTGCGCTCCCTGCGCTCCCAACCAAGACTCCTTAGACGAAGCCTGCCGAATGATTGAAAAATCAAGCCGGCCCTCAATCCTGCTCGGATTCGGGGCAAAAGACGCCGCCAAGGAATGCCTCCTTCTTGCAAATATCTTAAACGCCCCGATTTTCACAACGTACCGCGCAAAAGGATTTATCGACGAAAACGGCGAGCTGTCCTGCGGGGTTCTCGGCAGAAGCGGCACGCCGATATCAATGCACTTTGCGGAAAAATCCGATTTAATAATCGCGGTCGGCTGCGGTTTCAGCAAACATACGGGGCTTTCAAAAACGGTTCCCGTTATACAAATAGACAACGATGCGTCGGCTTTCGGCAAGCGCCGCAAAGCGGACTGCCCGATTTTGTCGGACGCGAAACTTGCCATATCCGCGCTCTTTGCCATGATGAAAGAAAAAGCGGTGAAAAAACAGGATTTCCGCGCGGAAATAAAATCTCTGCGCGAAAGCTGGATTTCAGAAAAGTCAAAACGCGCCGCAAAGAATGAAAAAAACGCAATTTCTCCCGCTTTTGTCTGCCAAGTTTTGTCGAGAAAAATTCCCGAAAAATCAATAATAAGCGTTGACGTCGGCAACGTCGCCTACTCCTTCGGCAGATATTTTGAAGCGAAAAGCCAAAGAATTCTGCTATCGTTTTATCTCGGCTCAATCGGTGTCGGACTGCCCGCCGCAATGGGCGCATATTGCGCGACAAAAGAAGACGGCGAATTCAAAAATTCAAACGTTTTCGCGGTCGTTGGAGACGGAGGATTTGCCCAATACCTCGCTGATTGGACAACCGTTTCCAAATACAAAATGCCGATAAAGTGCGTCGTTTTCAACAACTCAGAACTCGCAAAAATCTCTTTGGAGCAGGCAAACGCCCGTTTCGACGTTTGGTCGACCTCGCTTAAAAATCCGAATTTCGCGGAGTTCGCCGCATCGTGCGGAACACTCGGCATAAGAGTTTCGGAAGCATGCGAACTCGAGGGGGCAATAGAAAAAGCCATGCAATTCGACGGCCCCGCCCTAATTGAAGTTATGACCAACCCTAATTTAAGCTGATTTCAATTTAAGCTCCGCGACCTTGCCCGCAATGGCGGCAGCAAACGCCTCCAACGCCTCGAAATCATGCGGCTTCGGGCATCCCTTAATAACAAACGGCTCAAGCTTTTCGATTGACGGCAGTTTTAAATTAGCCTCTATCGGCGCTATTAAATTTCCGCCCCAGCCTATCGAGCCGATTAGCGTGTAAAACTTTGCCTTCGGCTTTAAAATCGACATCAAATACGCGCAGTAAACTAAACGCGGATGCGGACCCGACAATATGCAGGAAGAACCGAAAACAACGCCCGTTGCGTCTATCAGCTCTTCGGCAAGCTCGCCTTCATCCGTTTCCATCAAGTCAACCGCCTTTGCGGAAACGCCAAGCTTTGACAACGAATTTAAGAGGCGCTCCGCCAAAATCTTCGTGTTTCCGTACATAGAAACATAGCAAATCAAAACCTTGCCCGAAACTTCCGTCGAAGTCCATTTGCTGTAAAGGTCGAAAATAAATTCAGGGTCTTTGTAAACAGCCCCGTGGCTCGGCAAAACCATCGCGGGATTTATCTGCTTTGCAAGCGCAAGATGCTTGCGGCAAAACGACGCAAACGGCATCATAATTTCAGCATAATAGCTTTTGGCGGCAAGCTCAAAAGCTGGGGAATTGTCTGCATACAAATCAAAAGAAGTGCAATGCGCGCCGAAGAAATCGCAGGTAAAAAGCAGATTGTCCTCAACCAGATAAGTGAACATAGTGTCGGGCCAATGCACAAACGCCGCCATGTAAAAACGCAGGGTTTTAGCGCCCAAAGAAACCTCCTCCTTGTCGGCGACCACGCGTATTTTCGAGGCGTCCACATTCATCATGTTCCTTAAATTTTCCGCGCCTTTTTGGGAACACAAAACAACGGCGTCGGGATAAATTTCAAGAAGCGCGGGTATTAAAGAAGAGTGGTCCTGCTCGGCATGGTTTGAAACAATGTAGTCGATTTTTACCCCCGCCGACTTTACGTCCTCCAAATATTTTTCAGCAAACGGGGCATACATTGTGTCGATTAAGGCATTTTTTTCGCCGCCTTTTACGAGATAGGAATTGTAAGTTGTGCCTTCCCTAAGCGGAACAAGCTGGTCAAAGAGCTTGCGCTCTTTATCGGCAATTCCCAAGAAAAATACGGAATCATTAATCTTCTTCATACATAAACAAGAAAACCTATCGGCAAATTTTTGCAAAGTCTTTTTTCAAAAAAATCCAAATTTGAATTAAAATTTTATTTTAACATCATTTGGCTCATCAATAAGTTTCAATGCATTTTCCCTCAAAATTTCGTCAATGGATATGTGCAGATAAAAACGCGCGAGACGCTCTTATTTTTTGCGTCGTATTCGATTATCACATCGGAATAATCGTCGAAGTTAGAAGAGTCTTTAATATGATAAACGTCCTTTTCGGCAACAAGCTCCCAAGTGTTATCACCGCGCTTTTTAAATGTGAAAGATCGATTGACAATTCCCGGACAATAGCTTTTCAAGTACAAGACTTCGCCCTCTAAGAAAAATCTCTTTGCAATTTTTGCCTTAAAACTTTCAAAATTCTCTCCTTCTTCGATCCAACCCGCGACAAAATGCCCGAGTCGATTGCGCTCGTAAATCGCAAAGGCTGCCAAAAAGAAATCTTCGTCATGCGGCTCATATTTTTTCACCGCCTGTTTTAATTCCTCAAAAGTTAAATCTTTATAAAACTCATAAATAGCCAAGTCGGCGTCAAAAAACAGTTTTTCCTGCGGAATCAACGGTTTTAATCCCGCATTTTTACGGGCTTCATCGCCATTTATCAAATCTCTGAATGCGCTTTCATCAAGCCCCATTGAAACTCCGAGCGCAAAATTTTCCGAAAAAGAATAATATTGGTCGCCGTTCCATGGCTTGTAAATCGGAATACATCCGCACAAGATAAAAGACAGAAAAAATGCCGCGAAAAAATTTTTCATTTGCCCTGCCCCCCTTCGTCTTGGAAAAGCTCTTCTTTTTTTGCGAAAAATTCATCTTTTGTTATTTCGCGAAAATTTTGATTTCTCCCGTAAAAATAGGCGATTTTTTTTATTTTATATTCCCCATTTTCGACTAATGCAGCGCAGTCTATCTTCAACTCATAGCCATTTTTTAAAATATACCTCGAAATCTCGCGAATTTTTTCGCAGCAATAATCATCTTTAAGTTCGATAGTTGAAATCACGTTTTCTGCAACGTTTCTGATTTCATATTTGTATGTATTTTCATAAATAAATCGCGGGCTTCTACCCCAAAAAATCCAATAATTGACATCTGAAAACCTGTCATATTCATTATTCGGATTGAAGGCAAAAAAAGACTTGCCATATACAGGCAAACCCGCCTTGCCACGCTCTTTGCAAATATCGTCCCGCAAGAGTATTCTTTTAACATCCGAATCGACATAGCATACTGCTGTAATATTTTTCTCAACAACGGCAAAGGCATGTATATCGTCCGCCCATCTATAATACCACCAACAGCCGCCCAACATAAAAGAAAGCGAAAACAGTATAAAAATATTTATGCACAAACGCAAATTCATAAACAAAAGCCTTGTTAAATAATTTTAATAAACAAGACGCATTTATTTTTTCAAGATTTATTTTATTATTGAAAACCCAAGAATTTGCCTGCAATCAAGATTTGCACATATTAAGAAAAACAAAAAAGGCTTCCCGATAGAGAAGCCCTCAAAGTTTATTTATATAAATTACTTGCGCCTTCTATAAGCTACGAAAAGCAATGCTGATACGCCAAAAATCGCGGCATATGTCGAAGGCTCTGGAATGCCACTAACAGAAACACTCAATTTGCCTTCGTCATATAAAAGCTCTACCATACTTTCTTCAATACCTGTTATTGAATAACGTCCCTCTAAAAGTAAATCGTCAATAGAGTTATCGTATTGCGAAGATGAAATCAAAATCCATTCCCCATTCTTTTCAAGATTAGAAAAATCCAATGTCAAAAAACCATTAAAAGCACTCAATTTACCAAAAATATCGATTGTTGAAAAGCCATCGGCATCTGCAACAAAGGTAATACCTGGCATAAGAGTTGTCCACGATTCTGAAACGTATCTATCGTAACTCCAATTATGTGTTTCAAAATTTCCACTTATTTTTATAGAGTTACCACTACCGATAATTTCTAAGGCAGAAGACCACGCCATCTTCAAAGTTTCAAATTCAACATTTGCAGAATTTTGAAATTTAAAAGAAATATTAGTATCTAAATGAAGAGTACCTTGAGAAGTAATTTTACCACCATTTATATTGGCAAAACTCTTTGCCCCAGCATTTTCGTATTTTGTATTTGAACCAAGATTTACAACCCCACCTTTATTTACAACTAAAAAAGCACTGTCTTCAACATGATTTTGCTTTCCAGCAATACCTGTGCCATTCATATTCAGAACACCACCATTTTCAACAGTAACCATTGAATTTTCCCATGCACAAATGCCCATTGAATTACCCTTTTGGGTAACGTTCAAAACGGTATTTTCGCCCGAAATATTAAGGTGAGAGTAATTCCCCAAAACGATATACGAAACAGTATTTTCCTTCCCATTATCAAGAGTAACAACAGCTCCTGCCGACGAAGCATTATTAATATTAAAAGATGCTTCAAGTTTCAATAAATCAGAAGCATTAATTATGTTTGAGTTGTTATCGGTTTCAGAAAATTGCAAATCTTCAAAATTAACATCTGAAGAATATGTCGAGCCAAATTGAGCTTGATTTGTATTATAAGCCAAAGCAGACGATACAAATAAAGCAAAAAAAGATAATATTGTTATTTTTTTCATATATAACCTCTCTAAATTTATATTAAAAAAAATTATCTATACAAAAAAAGAAGCATCAAGACATTTTATACTTGACAGTAAAGTGAACAAAAAACCGCATAAACAAAGGTAAAAAAGATAATCCTAAATATAAATTTTAGGTTTTTAGAAAAATTTTTTTTAGAAATTTCCAATCTCCCTTAAGGCCCTGTTTCTCGCCGCGCCCCCTTATATTGCCAAGCGGGGGGGAATAAAACAAGAGAGCCCTGAGCTTCTTTCGAAACTCAGGGCTCATAATTGCACTCCCTCGCTTGGTTTTGCTTCGCAAAATCCGCGCTGTTGTCGCCCTACGGGAAAATTACTTCGTAATTTTTGCTACCCAAAAGCTTGCTATCGCAACTTTTGTGTTCTGGCGTATAAAACAAGAGAGCCCTGAGCTTCTTTCGAAACTCAGGGCTCATAATACTGGCAACGACCTACTCTCGCACCGCATCGTGGCGGTACTACCATCGGCGGCTGAGGGCTTAACGAGCGTGTTCGGGATGGGAACGTGTGTTTCCCCTCGCCTATGATCACCAGATTCGTCAACTAAAAGTAAGTCTCACGGTTTATCCCCGTGTGCCAACCCTCTAACCGCAGCTAAATTCCGCAGATGAAACAGATAACAGCTTCTCGCAACCTTATCATAAAACTTCTATCAAAACCAAGTTGATAAACTATTTTAAAAAAAGTACGCAATGTGATTGTAATAAACTCTTTCGGGTAATTAGTATCGGTTAGCTCAACGCATTACTGCGCTTACACACCCGACCTATCAACCAAGTGGTCTACTTGGTCCCTCAGGGAAGTCTTATCTTGGGATGGGCTTAGAGCTTAGATGCTTTCAGCTCTTATCCCTTCCGCACTTAGCTACTCGGCGATACCGTTGACACGATAACCGAAACACCAGTGGTGCGTCATTCCCGGTCCTCTCGTACTAGAGAATGAACCCCTCAAACGTCCAACGCCCACAGAGGATAGAGGACCGAACTGTC
>JAGBWO010000273.1 GCA_017629765.1 Opitutales bacterium
AAGTTGCCGTTGCCGAAACTGTCGAATGTCACAGTGCCGTTTAACACGACTTTTACGGGCTTTTCGGCGGAGGGGGTGTCGCCTTCCTGCATTGAGTAGGATAGCGTAAGCTTCAATGTTGCCGTGTTGTCGCCTGTTGTCTTGTAGGACATTGTGGAAGTGTTGAAAACAAGCTGCGGATTCGCGGACGGAGCGACAAGCTTGCAGGCTGTTTTGGTTGTCGCCGCCATTGTCGCAAAGAGCGTTTCGCCCGACTTGATTTCATAGACCAAGCCTGTCAGTTCGACGGGGGTCGGTATGAAATCTACATCGAGGGTAAATGCGTAGTCGTCGCTTGTTCCGGGTTCTTTGCCGTTTAGGTTATAGACTTCGCATACATAAACCTTTGCTCCGAATTCGGGCTTTTGGATTGTATAAGTCTTCTTTGTCGCCCCCTTGATTGCGATGCCGTCCTCATACCACTGGTATTTGAGGGCATCGCCCGTCGCGTTTGCCGTCATTGTAATCGGGTAGTATTCGATTGCATTGCAGACGTTTTCGGAAATCGGGCATTCTTCGTTGTCTTTGCCGATTTTCTGGGTTACGGCGACGGGAGTTTCTGCGTCGAGCCTTGCCGCTTTCTTGACAGTTGCGGCGACCGCCCCGGAGGTGAGGACTTTAAGGCCTTCGTCATAAATTTCGCATCTGAACTTCGGCTTTGTGCCGGCGTAGTCCGCGCCGTTTATGGTAAGTTCCGCGCCGTTTTCTCCTTCAAGGTTTTGCCATGTCTTGCCGTCGAAAGACACTTGCCACTGGTATGTCGGGGAGTATCCGCCCGTTACCGCGATAGTGAACGTGCCTTCGCTTTCGGCAGAATCGAATACCGTTATTGCTTTGGGCTTTGTCGTGATTACTGCTTTGTCGGCAAGCTCTTCTATGATGGCGTTTGAAGAGGTTATGGTTTTATAGCCGTTTGAAATTTCGCAGTAGTATATCCAGCCAAGCATTGTTGCGTTGGGAGTGATTGACAAAACATTCTTTTTGCTACCTGCGTTTACATAGCCGTTGCCGTCCTGCTTGTCGACAAACCAGTTGTATGTTAGCGGCATTCCTTCGAGAGTAGAGGCAATCACTTCAAGATTTGTTTTGGTTTTGTTGTAGAGTTTTAGCTCCGCTTCCAAATCCTGTTCGAGGGCGATGTTCAATTCATCGGGCAGATTGCCGTCTTCCGCGCTGAGCTTTTCGGCGGTGTAAGAATCGATTATTGCGGCTCCGCTTTCATCAAAGCTCATTGTGCCGTTAAGCGCGAGGTTGTATTCCTGGCTATTGGTGGTGAGTTTGAATGTTGCAGCCGTAGGCGACACTCTCTTATAGGTGTAGCTTGCGCTGATGGAATAATCTGCTTCGTTTACCGATACAATGCACTTGCTCTTTGAAGTCGGCACGAAATCGAAATCAAATTCTCCGCCCTCAAATCTCAAGACCTGCGTTTCAAGATCCACGGGAGCCGGGCATTCCTGAACGGTTAGCGCAACAGTCATTGTTTGCTGGGTTGCGATGTCGCTGTCGTTTAGGTTGTAAACTTGGCACATCAAATACTGCGTTTCGTCGGATGCTGCCGGAGCTTTTACTTGGTATTTATTCTTCGTCGCCTTGGCGATGGGTTCGAAGTTTTCGCCGTCGGAAGAGGAATACCACTGGTATTTCAGCTGGTAGCCCGTTGCGTTTGCGGTAATCGTTAGCGGATAATCCGAATAAACAGCCTGCTCTACGGGTTCGCTTTGGTACGGATAATTTACGTTTAAGGATTCGTCCGAGCCTTTTGTTTGCAAGACGTTTATCGCATTTTCCGCAAAAGCCGCAGCTTCCTGCATCGGAGTTTTGATTGTCGAAGATGTCAGCTTTTTGCCGTATTTATCCAAGATTTCGCAGCGGAAAGAGGCGCCGTCGTTTTCGGCGATTCCTTCGACGACATAGGTCGGCCCGGTCGCGCCGTCAATGGCTTCCCATTGTTTTGTTTCGGGATTTTGTCTGAACCACTGGTAGGTCACATCGTATCCCCCGACAACATCGACTTTCAAGACGGTGTTTTGTCCGTCGTAAATTGCGACTTTCTTAGACTGGCTTGCAATCTTCGGGTTTGCCTTTACGTTTACCGTTGAAGTTGTGGAGTATTTTCTGTCCAAGCCGTTTGTCGCAACACAGATGTACTGCCATCCGTCGGATTCGGCGGTGGTGTACGCCTTGAAGGTAGGCAATGTCGCGCCGGGTTCTTCGACAAAGCCTTTGCCGTCGAGTTTATTGATGTACCACTGGTAGGTTATCTCGGGCGCGCTTTGCAAAATCTTGGAAGTCTGAACCGTAAAGTTCAAGGTGTTGCCGACATATTTGTCGTAGCTTGCCAGCATATCGTCTTTCATTGTCATTGTTTCGACGTATAGCGTTGCGGCGTTTGTGTAGGCTTCCGCTATTTCTTCGCCTTCTTTGCCTGTTTCGGGGTCTGTGACTTTGATTAAGACTCTTGCATGGCAACGGTACATATTTTTGTTGTATATCGGATAGCCGTCTTCATCCCTTGGGACTATGTTTTTAATCGTCAGAGTGCTGCTGTCATAGCCCGAAGCGTTCGGGTCGTCCACAGTTCTCCATCCGATATATTCGTCATTGTCGAAATCGTATTCGTTTACCTGCCATTCGTAAGGGTTGTTGTCTTCTTCGGGCTTAACGTCCGGTTTTAGCGAAAGAGAGAATGTCGCCGTCGGATTTTCCTTGCCGTCGTAGTTTATTATTACGTTTTGGGGATGTGTTGCAAAGGGTGAAGGCCTTATGGAAAGTTCAGCAGAATCGCTTATTTGAGAACCCATTGAGTTGGATACAACGCATCTGTAATACCCTGCGTCCGATTCTGACGCAGAGGGGATTTCCAGATAAGATTCCGTCGCGCCGTCAATGTCAACCCATGTGATGTTGTCCGCAGAATACTGCCATTGGTATGTCGGGTTTGTTCCCGAAACACCCACATCGAAGAATACGTCTTCGTTTGCGAATTTTTCAAGGCTTTGCGGCTGGAAATCTATTGAGACGGGTTTGGGAATTATTCTTTTAAACGTCATTAAGGCATTGGCGTAATCAAGATCTATTGCAAGTTCAAGACCGTCTGCTTCATCGGTGTAGTAAAAACATGCGGGGTATTCGTCGGTCGCTTCAAAATACTGCAATGCCATTTCGTTGCCGTTTACGTCCAATATGCGGAATCTGCCCTCGTCCCACATTGTTTTCAGCGATTCGTCAATCCTTATGCCCGTATCGACTGAATTTTTGTAGAAGAAGCTTCTACTAAATTCGACGTCTTCATCAGATGACATATCTTTTAATTTTGAAAAGTCGATTGTCATCAAGCCGGATATGTCCAATATCTTGTTAATGTAGAGAGCGGATATGCCGTATTTGGAAGGCTTAAAAATCAAGTGCCCGCCCTTGGGATTTTCAAAGGTTGTACCTGCGCCTGCGGAGAGTCTCAGGTAATCATCTGCCACCACGAATGTTCCCGATCCGTCAAATTCCAAAATAGCTTCGCCGCCCGTTGT
>JAGBWO010000274.1 GCA_017629765.1 Opitutales bacterium
ATTGTCAAGAGCCGCTTGAATTGACGATGTTATAAGAATCGGAGATTTGTTCTTCGCCGCCTCCAGCATTTGCAGAAGCTCCGTCGTAAAGCCGAAATTTCCGCTCATAAATTCTCCGTCGTCTTTCGGGCGGTTTACGCCCGCAAAATGCAGGACAAAACCGCAGTCTTTTACCGCGTCCGCAAGAATTTCCTTCGGGGAATCGACATCAAACTCCACGATATTTTCATAGCCCGAATTTTTAAGGCGCAAAACAACATTGCGCCCGATAAAGCCTTTCGCGCCCGTAATTAAAATTTTCATTTGCCTTTAAAACGCGTCCAAGAGTTCAATTCTTCCCGAATATAGGAAAGCTGCAAAAGCTTTTGCTTTATGCCTTCAACGTCAAGCTGCAGAGTGTTGTCGGAAGTATAGGCGTCGATGTCCAAAAGTTTGTTGTCGCCCTCTGAAAAATACTTGTCGTAATTCAAAGAGCGGACGTCCGCAGGAACCCTGTAAAAGCCGCCCATATCTTCAGCCTTTATGAATTCCTCTTTAGTAAGCAAAGTTTCGCTCATCTTTTCGCCGTGCCTTATGCCTATTACCTTGATTTCGGGCTTTGCGCCGAAAAGCTCGCAGACTGCCGTCGCCAAATCCGCTATGGTGCAGGCCGGCGCCTTTTGAACCATAATGTCGCCGGAATTTGCGTGTTCAAAGGCAAACTCGACAAGCTCAACCGCCTCTTCAAGGCTCATTATGTAGCGGGTCATAAGAGGATTTGTTATCGTTATGGGGTTGCCGGACTTTATCTGCTCAATGAAAAGCGGTATTACCGAACCCCTTGAACACATTACATTGCCGTAGCGGGTTCCGGAAATAACGGTTTTCTTTGTCGTGCGCGATTTTGCTATGAACACCTTTTCCATCATAGCCTTCGACATGCCCATTGCGTTTACGGGATACGCCGCCTTGTCGGTTGAAAGGCAAATTACTTTTTGGACTCCGTTTTCAATTGCCGCGTCAAGCACGTTTTCAGTGCCTACAACATTTGTCTTGACCGCCTCCATCGGGAAAAATTCGCAGGACGGAACCTGCTTCAACGCCGCCGCCTGAAAAACGTAATCGACGCCGTACAAGGCGTTTTTTATGCTCGAATAGTCCCTGACATCTCCGATGAAAAATTTGATTTTGTCGGACTTGTAAAATTTGCGCATATCGTCCTGCTTTTTTTCATCGCGGGAGAATATGCGTATTTCCGATATGTCGGATTTTAGGAATTTTTCCAAAACGGCATTGCCAAAAGAACCGGTTCCGCCAGTGATAAGCAAGGTTTTGTCTTTAAAGATACTCATAGTCAATATTTATTGTGATATTTATGCTATCTTTAAGCTTTCAAGTCAAATATTAAAAGACGGGATTTTAACGGGCATGGAGCCCTTCAAAACGCTCAAAACGCTCAAATCGGCAATTGCGGAAGAGGCCGCCAAATCGTAAACATTGAAATCGGGCTTTTCGCCGCGCGAAAGCGCGCCAAACAACCGCCAATCCATGAGATAGTCCATATCAAAACGAGCTTCGTTTTTTAGGGCGTCCCGCATCGAAAGCCTTGCAAATTCGGGCGTATATTTTCCGATTAGAGAAAGGCATTCGCTTTCCGAAAGAAAATCGCACCCCTTTGCAATTTTGCCCGGAAGGGGATATTTTTGAACAAAGTAGTTTTCCGCGCTTAAAACAAACTTGCGGTCGTAGGGGCGCGGGCTTGAAACATCATGCTGCAGCACAATGGTCTTTGCGTTTTTGGTTTTTATAACAGAGGTATTTATGTTGCCCCTGAAACCGCCTTCCCTTGCGGCGTAAAAACCGTCCGCAAGCGCAAGTTTTCGAGCCATGCCCCCCATTGAAAAATCCCCGCTTGAAACGCTTGCCAGAAAATCGAAAGAATCTCCCCTGTTGATTTTCAGAGGCTTAATAAGCGGCATAATGGCGTGCTGGGGATAGAGATTGCCGCTTCTGAAATTTTCAAGCCATCTCCATTTCGCATTTTCTTTATTCAAGACATAGCTTAAAATTTCGTGGATATACGCGCCTTCCGCATGGAAAACTTCGCCTAAAACGCCTTCTTTTGCCATATTTGAAACAGCCAGCTCAAAACTGTCGTAAGCGCAATTTGAAAGCTGAAAGCAATGGCGTTTGGTTTTTTCGGCGGCGCAAACCAATTCAACGCACTCGGCAATGGTAAACGCCGCGGGGATTTCCACTGCCGCATGCTTGCCGCAGAGCATCGCATAAGACGCCATTTTCGAATGTTCCCTCCACGGAGTTGCAATGTAAACCAAATCAATGTCTTTATCCTCGCATAAATCCCGCCATGAGTTTTCCCCTACATAAGTTTTGACGCCATTTTTATGCGGGAAGCTAATATCTCCCAAGACTTGGCTTACTTTCCGCCCGTCCAAATCGCAAAGAGCCGCAATTTTCGCGTTCGGAATTTTCTCCGCCCTCAGAACCGCTTTCGCCCCCCTGAAACCTATGCCTATATATCCAATCCTGACCTCCCCCAAAGGCTCCGCCTTAAAATCCGACATATCGAAAATCCGCCTTCTTTCAAAAGCAGACTTCAATTCGCTTTCAATGCGTTCTATTTCTTTTCCGGCAATCATTCGCGCTCCTTGTCGAGAGGTTTTTCATTTGGCACGCTCTTTACCCCATCGCAAAACAAAACTTTCTTAACGGTCAAAACTGCGATTTTCAAGTCCGACAAAAATGAAATGTTTTTCACATATTTTACGTCGCAGGCAAGCTTGTCGTTCCACGAAATGCAGTTCCTGCCGCTTATCTGGGCAAGCCCGCTTATGCCGGGTCGCACGCTGTGGCGCAATTTTTCCTCTTCCGTGTAATACGGCAAATATCGTGGCAAAAGCGGTCTCGGGCCTATAAACGACATTTCACCTTTAAAGACATTCAAAAGCTGCGGAATTTCGTCGAGGCTCGTCTTTCTAAGAAATTTTCCAAGCGGAGTAAGGCGGGCTTCGTCGGGCAGAAGATTTCCGGACGGGTCTTTTGAATTATCCATTGTGCGGAATTTCATTATGTAAAAAATCCTCTCATTTCTGCCCGGGCGCGCCTGTCTGAAAATGGCGGGGCTTCCCATTTTTACGCGGATTAAAAGCCAAACCGTAAAAAATACGGGCAAGAGCAAAACAATCAAAACCGCGCTGCAGGCGACATCCAAAAATCTCTTAAAAAAATTCCTATACATTTTTATTTTTGGGCTTTGCCTAAAACATCTTCAATAATTTCGCAGGCTTTCTTCAAGTCCGATTCGGCAATCGTAGGATGGGTCAAAAACATCAATGAAGAATCTTTCAGCAAATACGCGTTCGGAAGCTCCTCTTTCGGCTTTGACCACCCCTTGGCGGCAAAAGCCTTTTCCGCCGAAACATTCCAGCAAGACCCCGAAAAGCAAGGCACCCCTCGGGAGGATATTTCGGAAATAATCCTGTCCCTGTCCCACCCGTCTTTTAAGTTTTCGGGACGAACAAAAGAGTAATATTTGTAAAAAGAATGGCGGACATCTTTCGGAACTTTGGCAAGCCTTATGCAGGAGAATTTGGATAAGGTTTCGGCATACGCCCCCGCATTTCGGTTTCTAAGCTCCACCCAACGCGGCAGTTTTTTATACGCTTCAACCCCCAATGCAGCCTGCATTTCAGTCATTCTGAAATTCGTGCCGAAGCTTTCCACCATCCACTTGAATCCGTTTGATTTTGAAGGCTCCGACACGGCGGAAAAACTTTTGCCATGGTCCTTGTATTCCCACATCTTCCGCCAAAAAGTTTCGCTGTTGGTTGTTATCGCCCCGCCTTCGCCGCCTGTCGTTATTATTTTATCCTGACAAAAGCTCCAAGCCGCAACATCTCCAATCGAACCGACAGGCCTTCCTTTATAAACCGCTCCGTGAGCCTGCGCGCAGTCCTCAATCAAAAACAAATTGCGCCTCTTGGCAAGAGCCGAAAGAGAGTCCATATCGCATGGGAACCCCGCGTGATGCACGGCTATTATTGCTTTTGTCCTCGAAGTTATGCATTTTTCAACGGTTTCAGAAGTGATGTTCTGGCTGTTTAAATCGACATCCGCCACCACAGGCGTTGCGCCCCTCATAACCGCGCAGCTCGCGCTTGCTACAAAAGTCCTGCAACTTGTGATAACTTCATCGCCCCCGCCAACCCCGCAGGCAAGAAGCGCCAGCTCCAAAGCGACCGAGCCGTTTGCAAGGGCGATTGCGTATTTTGAGCCTGTCGCGGACAAAAGGCTTTCCTCAAATTCGGAATTTTTTGCGCCCGTCCAACGGTTGACCTTCCCCGATTGCAGAACTTCGCAAACGGCTTTGATATCGCCGCCGTCAAAAAAAGGCCAATTCGCAAAACTTTCCAACATAGAAAAAACTAAAAAGACATATTGCAAAAAACACAACAAAAAAGAGGCTTGCAAATTTTTGAAGCCCCCCCTTTCGGCGAAACAGCCGCCCCTCCATATTTCAATGCTCTTTTATTAAGAATGACGGAATGGATTACGGAAACGACAATTATCCCTATGCTAAGCGACGCGGCAATCGCCTCCGGAACTTCCTCGACGGCGGAGCGCAACATTACAAGCGCAAGCGCGCCGATTGCCCAATACGCCCCGTTTGTGATGTAGCGCATTTTTGAAAGGGTATGCTTGTCGACAAGAACAAGCGTAAGCGAGCGAACAAACATCGCCCCGACTCCAAGCCCGACTATAATCACGACAATGTCCTTTGTGAACGCAAACGCCCCCAACACGCCGTCAAGCGAAAATGAAGCGTCTATCAGCTCCAAATACATAAACATGGCAAATCCCGCAGTGCCGGTGAGCTGAACCGCACCTTCGCCAACGTGCTTCGACTCCAAATAATGAGAAAGCGAGTCTATCGCCAAGAAAAGAACTATCCCGACAAAACCGGACAATGCGCAAACCCTGCGTTCGTGTTCGGGAAGGAAATAAACCAGCACGCCCAAAACGGCAAGCGCGATAAGCTCATTCACAAACTTTACTTTTGCAAGTTTTGTCAGCGGCTTTTCAAGAGGAACCATCCAGTGGTCTTTCTTCTTTTTATCGATAAAGAACTTCAAAAACAGCATAAGCAGAAACATTCCGCCAAAAGTTACGATTGCCGCGTGCGTTTCGTGCAGATGCTTAACATATTCGTCGGGATTTGCAAAGGCGATTTTTACGACATCAATAAGCGAAATATGCGCAAACACCGCAACTATCAAAACCGGAAACAAAAATCTCATTCCGAAAACCGCTATGAATATGCCCCACGTCAAAAAACGCCTGCGCCAAACCATGCTCATTTTTTCGAGCTTGTGCGCGTTTACCACGGCGTTGTCAAATGAAATTGCGACTTCCAATAGTGAAATGGCAAACGTTGTAAGCATAAAGGCAACGCCCGACGCCCCGATGGATTCACCCCTCCAAAACGCGATGCAAAGCCCGATTATTACGCAAATAAAAGATCCCCTGAAATGTCCTAACATTTTTATCTGTTGTTTAAAATTTAAAGAAAAAAGAAAAAATCCATTTTGCCCTTTTTGCAAATAGAAAATTAAATTTTTGAAA
>JAGBWO010000275.1 GCA_017629765.1 Opitutales bacterium
AATTTTTTGCGATGCGCCTCAGCTCTCCGAGGCTTATTTTGCCCGATCCCAAAGTCGGGATTTTTTCGACTTTTACGCATATTTTCGGAATCCACAAATTCGATATTCCGGCTTCCGCAAGAAGCTTGCGCAAGTGCTGCATATCTACATCCAAAGTCGTGATAAGCACAAGCTCTTCCCCCTTTGCCTCGTTTTCCCTTGAAGACACCGCGACGGTCATTTCCTCGGATTCGCTTTGCCCCAATGCCGCCACAATCGCCTCTTCGACTATGGCGTGCGGAACCATTTCGCCGCCGATTTTGGAAAAGCGCGAAACTCTGCCTTTTATGTGGATGAAGCCGTCTTTGTCAAGGCTTGCGATGTCGCCGGTCAAAAGCCATCCGTCCTTGAATTTGTCGAAATTAAGCTGCGGGGCGTTCAAGTATCCGCCAAAAACGTTTGCGCCTTTCAGGCAAAGCATCCCGTCGCTTCCGAACGGCAAGTCTTCCTCTGTTTCGGGGTGGATTATTTTTGCCTGCATTCCCGCAAAAAGTTGCCCAACCGTGTCTTTGCGCGTGAGCGAATGGTAGGTTCGGTACGGGTTTAATGGAAGATTTTCCGGAAGGTTCACAGAAACCACGGGCGAGGCTTCCGTAAGCCCGTATCCTATTTTATATGCGGAATTGGGGAACTTTTTCTCCCACGTTTCCTTAAATCCGTCCGGAGTTTTTTCCGCCCCTGCGATGACGATTTTAAGGCTTTCCGCAAGTTTCGGATCTCCCTTTATGTAATACGAGCGCAAGAAAGTGGGCGTGGAAATCATAATGTTCGATTTCCATTTGTGCATTGCCTCGAAATTTTGTTTTATTTCAAGCGGGCTTGCCACCGCAACGACTTTATGCGGAAATATCGAAGTAAACCAGACTTGGATGCTCTGCCCGAAAGAATGGAACAATGGCAGGTTGGCGTGCAGGGAATATTGCGGGGGAATAATTCCCGTATAGCTCATTTGCAGGCAGTTTGCCATGATGTTGCGGTGCGTCAAAACCGCCGCTTTCGGCTCGCCTTCGCTTCCGCTCGTAAAAATTATGGAAGCTTCGTTTTCGCCGCCCTGCGTGGGTATGTCGAAAAGCTTTATTATGGCGCAGGCTGGCAGGGTTTTTACGGCAATCAGCTTTTTTAGCACGCCCGCCTTGCCGATTTTCCTTAAAATATCGGAAATGTCGCAAAAATTTTCTCCCCACGGGAAATCCGGGAATTTCTGCCTTACTTTTTGGCGTAGTTTTTCGGAGCTTATCACCACTTTGACGCTCGATTTTCTATAACAGGCTTTTGCCGCCTCCGCCCCCATTGTAAAGTTTATGTTTACGCTGACTTTACGCGCCATTTGAGCGGCGATGTTTACCGCCGCTCCCGCAATGCCCGAAGGCAGGGCGATGCCAATGCGCTTTTCGTCTTTAAAATTTGACGATATGTAGTCTTTCAAGGCGAGGCATAGGGCAAGGAATGTTCCCCTGTTCATTGCCTTGTCCAAAGAAGCGTCGTAAATATGGTGTTCCGATGTTTTTTTTGAAAGCCCCCTAATAGATGCAGCCGCCAAATTTTCGTTCAACCGAGGATGGGCGTTGAAATTTTCAAGCCCTATATCTAAAATTTTCCCATCGATGATTTTCATTAACGTTTAGTTTGCATATTTTTAATAAATCCGTCAAACGGATTTTTCTGCGTATGCATTAAAAAAGATAAAAAATCGCTTTACATATCGAATAACTGAAAGCATATTCTAAACAAATGCCGGTAAAAAGCACATCGAATATTGGAAGAGCCGTTGTTTTTATTTTCACAGCGGCGTGTTTTTTGACGGCCGCCTATTTCGGCGTAGTCAATTACGACGCCTATTTGGAGCGGCGCGAGTATGTTGAAAAAACCGAGGCGCTGAAGCTTAAAGCTTCAAAAATAAAAGCCGATAACGACTATAAAAAAGAATATTTCGGGCGCCTTGCAAATGACGGGGAATTTGCGGCGAGGGTGGTTCGCGAAACTCTCGGCTATGTCGGAGAAAACGAGATAATTTTCAAATTTGACAAAGACGAATTTTCGGCGCGCGCCAAAAAAGGCGTTTCCGTGGAAAGAATTTCAAACAAATCTAAATAGGCTATGGGTATTTTCAAGGCGTGGTGGCATACGCAAAGCTGCGTGAGTGTTCTTTTTGAGAAAGATTTAAATGTGTTGCCGCGCCTTGCCATCGAATCGGCGGGCGAATCAATAAGCTGCCATTCGCGTTTTGCGACCCCTTTTGAATTTGCGTCATACACTTCGTATTTCATAGAAGGCGGCGCGGTTCATTTCTTTTTAAATTCCGCGAATTTTCACAATGTTGCCAAGCACGGCAGGGGCGAGTTTTATCTCTGCGGAAATTTTAACGGATGGCAGGATGCCGTCGGGAAAGACGAATGGAAACTGGAAAAAGGCCGGCGCGAGTTCGAGTACGGGCTGGCTGTTCCGATTTCCGCTTTTGGCGACTTGCGAAAAAAGTTTTTGTTTAAATTCGCAAACAGGGAGGGCAGGTGGTTCCAGCCGAGAGCCGACGCCCCGAATTTGGAATACGATGCCGACGGCAATGCAAATTTGCGTTTTTTGTTTTCTCGCACGCACAAAAACTTCATTTTGACGCAGTCGCCCAAAGCCTGCGATTTGCGCGAAGATTCCTATATCGTAAACGAAGCCACTTCGACCAAACTTCGCATAGACGAGGCGGAGCTTTTGCTTGAATCCAATTACGGGTGCAAAATGGGCGCCGAAGTTTCCGACGGAAAAACAACATTCAATTTTTTTGCGCCCCGCGCGGATTTTGTCGAGCTTTTGCTGCGCGACTTGCCGGCGGAAAAACCGAAAAACTTCGCGATGCAGACAAAAGACGGAGCATTGTGGACGCTTTCTTTCGGCGAAAATCTGGCGGGAAAATATTACACGTACAAAGTTTACGGAAGAAATTTGAACGCCTCCACCGCCTTTGATTCTTCGAGGGAAATCATAGACCCTTACGCGGAGCTTCTGACTTGCTCAAACGGCGTTGCGAAAATCGCCGACGCGCGTTTTGCGCCAAGGGCGAAAGTTCCGTTTGAACCTCCCGCTTGGCAGGATTTGTCGATAATGGAAATTCATGTCCGCGACGTTCTGAAAAACGCCCCGGAAAGCATTGCCGAGCGCGAAAAACTCGGCTTCAAGGGAATTTCAAAGTGGCTGGCTTCCGACGACTGTTATCTGCTTAAAACAAACGCAAACGCAGTCGAAATACAGCCCGTTCAGGAGTTTGACAACAAGTCGATATCAGAATACCACTGGGGCTATATGCCCGTAAACTGGTTTGCGCCGTCGTCGGCATATGCGTCCGGATTTATGACGCAGGCGGAAGATTTTGCCGAAATGGTGGACGCTTTCCACAAAAGAAATCTGGCTGTTATTTTGGATGTTGTCTACAACCATGTCGGCGAGCCGAATCATCTTATAGCGATAGACAAAGAATATTATTTTAATACGACCAAAGATTTTGCGCTGACAAATTTCAGCGGATGCGGCAACGATTTCAGGGCGGACGCGCCGATGTCGAAGAAGCTTATAATTGAAAGCTTAAAGCATTTTGTTCTGCGGTACAACGTCGACGGATTCAGGTTTGATTTGGCGGAGCTGATAGGATTCGACACTCTTTCTGAAATTGAAGTGGAGCTTAAAAAAGTGAAGCCCGGCATAATACTCATTGCGGAGCCGTGGAGTTTCAGGGGCAATATCTCGGGCGCGCTTTTCGACGGAGGCTTTGCGTATTGGAATGACGGATTCAGGGAATTTATGCTTTCTTACGCAAAAGGCGAAGGCAATGCGGAAGGCTTCAACTACTATGTTTCGGGCTCGCAAAAATACTATGCGTCGTGGCCCGCCCAAACGGTAAACTACATTGAAAGCCACGACGATTTTTGCATGCTCGACAGAATTTCCAAAACCCCCGAAAATCCGAGCATTGCGGAAATAAAAACATACAAGATGTGCGTTGCCCTTGTTTTGACAAGCATAGGAATTCCGATGCTTGCGGAGGGCGCGGATTTGTTGCGCACAAAAAAAGGAGTTAAAAACACCTATTTGAGGGGGGATTTAAACGCGCTAAACTACGCCAGAGGCTGTGAATATACGGGGCTTCGCTCTTGGGTGAGGAGTTTTTTGGCGTTTAGAAAATCGGAAAAATCAAAGGCATTGCGCCTTGCGGACAGATACTCGGAAAATTATGCGAAATTTTTCAAGGCGGAAAATTCGGTTTCGGCGGGGGTTCTTTTCAATGCCGATTTTTCATTGGGCGCAAAGCAGGTTTTTGCCGCGTTCAATCCTTCGGGCGATTTTGTGAAAATGCCTCTCGACAAGCTAAATCTTGGCGGCTTTTTGCAGATTGCCGATATTTCGCGCTTCGACGAAAACGGCATTGCGGACGGAAATTATTTCGATAAAAATTTCCTTTCGCTTCCGCCCAAGTCTTTTGCACTGTTTGTGCAAAAATAAGTTTTTTCTTTTAATTCTTCAGGTTCTATATTTTCCCGCTCTGAAATTCATAACACTTTTGAGCGGTCTTCTTGCCAAAAATTCTTGTTTTAAATAATCCATATACGGAGAGGCATATTTAAAGAATTTCTTGTATCCACCGCAAAGATAATTCGCGTATGGCTGTCCCGAAAGGCTTTTGCAAAAGCGGTTACGTGGGCATTCTCCTTTACAGGCAAAATAAAATTCGCACTGTTTGCACTCATCGGGCAAAAGTTCCGTTTTCATTAGGGAGAAGTTTTTAATTTTTCTATTATCTCTTAGCTGAGTGAAATTTTGTTCATATAAATTTCCCAATTTATAATGAGGGAAAACAAAGTGGTCGCACGGATAAATATCTCCATTATGGCTTAAAACCAAACTTGAACTGCATGAGTCCGACATGGTACAAACGCCAGGGGTAATATTTAACCAATTTGCCAATGTGGACTCAAAAATTTGTATAAAAATCTCGCCTACATCTTTGGCAATCCATTTGTCAAAAATATCGCACAAAAAATTGCCCCATGATTCAGGTCTTACGGAATAGTTTGATATAACTCCTTCGTCTTGCAAAGAAGCAAGCTTGGAGGATTCTTTTAAATTGCGTTCTACAAGAGGCGTAAATTGGATGAATTGGCACGATATACCCTTAAAAAATTCATAAAAACGATTGGGATATTTTGCGCAATAATCACTGATGACTGCCATGGTATTCCATTGCACTCCGTGTTTTTTTAAAAGGCCTATGCCATTCATTACTTTTTCAAAAGTCGGCTTGCCATCGGCGGTTTTTCTATATTTGTCATGAATGTCTTTCGGTCCGTCTATCGAGATTCCAACAAGCCAATTATTTTTTGCAAAGAATTCGCAATAATTGTCATTTAGCAAAGTTCCGTTTGTTTGAATTGAATTTTCCACATAGATATTTCTTGCGTATTTTTTTTGAATTTCCAATACATTTTGGTAAAATTCAAGAGGCGCAAGCAATGGTTCGCCTCCATGCCAAACAAAAGAAGGATTTGAAGGATTTTCTAAAATATATTCTCTGATAGCTTTTTCCAATAAGGAATAGTTGATTATTTTTGAATTACAAGAATGATCTTCTTCGTGCTTTTTCCCCAAATAATAACAGTATCGGCATGCCAAATTACATGTTGCGCCAGAGGTTTTCAACATAAGTTGAAAAGGTTTGTGTTTATTGTATGCGGACATTTGTAAATTATGTGGCAGATTGTTTGGATGATAAGCTTTATATGCGTTAAAATATTACATCTGATATAGAATCTGCATAAATGGATTTTTTGTCTTTTAGATATTCTATTAACTGCTGTTTTAAGCTTTCAGCTTTTTCTAAATATTCGTTTCTGTGCGGATTGTTTTTACCGATTAAGTTTGCCATCTCGTAAGGATCTTCCTTTAAATTATACAGTGCAGATGGAACTTTTGATTTGGAATCGCAAGAAAGCATCAATTTCCAATCTCCGCTTGCTATCATATGGCTGACTTGCGCTGCGGGATTTCTGTAAAGCCATTCTGTTACAACCATGTCTTTTTTTGTTTTCTTTTGAGATATTACATCAACCAAGCTTTCTCCGTCACGTTTGTCGTATGGCACTCCCATATAATCCAATATCGTTGGGAATAGATCCAGCAGTGTAGTTTTTTCTTTAATTTTGACAGGGGCAATTTTTTTGGGGAAATTTAAAATTAGAGGAACTCTCGCAGATTCTTCCAAAAAGACATTTTTCTCCCTCATCCCATGGCATCCCAACATTTCGCCATGATCGGAAGTAAAAACAATTAAGGTATTGTCAAACTCTCCAATTTTTTTGAGCTTATCCAATATTTGTCCTATCCACCAATCAATTTCACTTACCAATGCAAAATAGTTTGCCATCATGTGTTGGACTTTTTCAGGGTCAGAATATTCAGGCATGCTCATTCTTCCATTTTCATTTTTATACGGGGAGTCTGTCATCTTATCTGCAATAGATTTTGGGAGTGGCATGTCTGAAGGTTTATACATGCCATGGTATGGCTTTATAGGTAGCATTGGCGCATGTGGGAAAAAGAAGGAGCATGTTATATTGAAAGGTTTACCCGATTCTTTGGCTCTTTCCAATGCCGCAATGGTTTCATTTGCCTGAAAGGCGGTTAATGACAACTCTTTGGGCAAAATCAATTCGCCATGGTTGTCCGGTTGTGTATGTATGCGCTTTTTTAGTTCTTTTGCCGGCAATTTTCCATTTTCATCACAACCGTAAACAACGCGCCTATCTATGGGATCAGGCAAATAATACGCCTGAAACATTGTATTGTCGAAGAAGAGGTTTTTTTCAGATGTTTCTTGTTTTTTGACTTCTTCCTTTACTTTTGATTTATATCTTATCAGGTGTTCTGTTGTATATTTAAAAGGATTATTTTTTGGAGATTTGTATGCAAATTCAGAATAGCAATTTGTCCAGCCGATAGGAGCATGCCATTTTCCATGATATTCCGAATAATATCCGTTTTCTGATAAAATTTGATCGAACGTTCTTTTGTTTGTAATTTTACTTTTAACAGGATCTTCTTCCGTAGTCCCGTTGGATCTTACGTTTGTATGCTCAACCATAAGTCCTGTTAAAATACACGAACGGGCCGGTCCTGATACTGCGCATGGAGTATATGCTTTTGTAAAATAAGCTCCGCTTTTTGCAAGTTTGTCAAGATTTGGCGTTTTTAAAAAAGGATATTTGCCGGCTATTGCAATTGCATCATAACGTTGCTGGTCTGTCATGATAAACAATAAATTTGGACGCTTTTCCGAAGCGTGAGAAAAAGATGAAAGGGCAAATAGACCGGAAAATACAATACCGTTAAGTTTTGCTGCAAATTTAAGGTTTTCGAACATACTATGGGAGATATTGGGAATTAATAAAAGAGATATATATTCTTATTATTAAATGTAAACATGCGACAAAAGTTTCAAATTTTTACAAAAAATTTGAATGGCATATATACGATGGATGTTGATTTTGAAATTTAAAACCGAAAAAACTATTCCAAGACGCCGTCCATTGCGGAAACTCCCGCGCTTATGATTTTTACGCTTACAAGCTTTCCGATTAGCTCTTCGGGAGCTTTGAATATAACTTTTCTATGCGTTCTTGTGCGTCCCAAGAGGTTGCCCAAGCCCCTCTTTGCCTTCCCTTCAACCAAAACTTCTTGATATGTGCCCACCAGCCTTTCGTTAAAGTCCAAAGACTGTTTTTTTAGTATTTCCAATAAAATTTGGTTTCTGCGCTCCTTTTCGGCTTCCGATACATTGTCTTCAAGCTCCGCAGAGACGGTGCCTATTCTGGGGCTGTACTTGAAAATATATGCCATGTCGAAAGCGCATTCTTTGAATACCTCGCACGTTTTTAAAAAATCCTCTTCCGTTTCATTCGGATAGCCGACGATTATATCGGTTGAAAGCGAAAAAATTTCTTTTGAAGCTTTTAGGGCCTTTGCGATTTTAATGAATTTTTCGGCCGAATAGGGTCGGCGCATTTCCTTTAAAACGCGGTCGCTTCCCGACTGCAGCGGAAGGTGGGCGTATTCGCATACCTTGTCGAGTTTGGAGTACGCCGCAATCAGGTCTTCTTTGAAAAAAGAAGGGTGGGGCGACACAAATCTTACGCGCTCGATGCCTTCTATTTTGTTTATTTTTTCCAGAAGCTGCACAAACGGGCTTTTGCCTTCGGAACTCGGCATTTCGCCCCTGCCGTAGGCGTTTACGACCTGCCCCAAAAGCTGTATTTCTTTCGCGCCTGATTTTGCGAGCGTTTCCGCCTCTTTTACGATGTCTTCCATTGGGCGAGAACGTTCTATGCCGCGCGTTTTGGGGACGATGCAGTATGAGCATTTCATTGCGCAGCCTTGCATTATTGAGATATTTGCGCAAATTTGACTTTTTGAGAAGTCGTGGAGGCTTATCAAATTGTGCGAAGTTTCGTCGTCTTCAATGTTTATGATTGCGTCGTTATGCTTCCATTTTTTCCGTTCGCCTTTTTGGGGATCTTGCGGGATGACGCCCGCCTTTCGCCTTTTTGCGATTTCCTCAATGTAGTCCGCGACGTAAGGGGTTTTGCGGGACCCTGCTATAAAGTCTATTTTTGGGACGGCCTTTACTATTTCCGCGCCCTTGTTTTGCGACATACACCCCATTACTCCTATACTGGGAAAACCGTTTTTCTTTTTGTATGAGATTCGCAAAAGCTTGCCGATGGCTTTTTGTTCGGCGGCTTCCCTGACGGAGCAGGTATTTGCCACAAACACGTCCGCTTCGGCTTCCGTCGCGGCTATTTCATGCCCGCGCAGTTTAAGCTGGGCCGCCAGATTTTCGGAATCGCGCTCGTTCATTTGGCAGCCGTATGTCTTAATGTAAACCTTCATTTTTATCTTCCAAATAAAGCGGTTTTTGTATTTTTTTTAAAGGTCAAAATTAAAATTTTTTTGCGCTTGATTAAACTTGAAAAAAATTGGAGCCTTTGGTTTTATTTAAAGTCTATTATTTTAGGATAGCACCCCGCCGATACTTTTTATATGAACGATTTTTCATCATCAGTCCGCGAAAGCGCATTTGGCGAAATAGGATTTGTAAGCTGCAACGATTTTCATTGCGGAGTTCCCCTTTCGTTTTCGCTTGGCGGCGGGTTGAAGTCTTTCGACATAAGGTACGAAACTTACGGGAAGCTGAATGCGGAAAAATCTAACGCCATATTGGTTTGCCACGCGCTTACGGGCGACCACCATTGCGCGGGAATTTACTCTTTGACTGATAAAAAAGCGGGATGGTGGAACAATATAATAGGCCCTAACAAGCCTTTGGACACAAACAAATATTTCATAATCTGCTCGAACTGCATCGGCGGCTGCCAGGGATCCACCGGTCCTTCAAGCATAAATCCCGAAACGGGGCAAAGATACAATTTGTCGTTTCCAATCGTTACGGTAAAAGATATGGTTTCGGCGCAGTCGCGCCTGCTCGACTATTTGGGAATAGACACTCTTGCGCTTGCCATAGGAGGCTCTATGGGCGGAATGCAGGTCTTGCAGTGGGCGGTTGACTACCCCGAAAGGGTGCGCAAAGCCATCGCCCTTGCCACGACTTCGCGCCAGAACGCGCAGGCAATAGCCTTTAACTGCGTCGGAAGAGCCGCAATCATGCAGGATCCGCTTTGGAAAAACGGCGGGTACGAGTTTGACAATCCCCCCAGAGTGGGGCTTAGCATCGCGCGAATGATGGCGCACATAACTTATCTTTCGGACAAGGGGCTCGAGGAAAAATTCGGCAGGCAAACGCATAAAAACGGCGGCGACTATTTCAGCTCGAGTTTTGAAGTCGAAAATTACCTGCGTTACCAGGGACAGGCGTTTGTGAACCGTTTTGACGCAAACTCTTATCTTTACATAACAAGGGCGCTCGACTTGTACGATTTGCGCGGGGAGGACGGCTCTTTGGAATCCACTTTGGAGAAGGTGAAGGCAAATGTAATGACCGTCGGCTTTACTTCCGACTGGCTATTTCCGCCCGAACAAAATCTGGAGATTGCGCGCGCGCTGCTTCGCTGCGGTAAAAACGCGACATATGCAGAAATAGAAAGCGACTTGGGGCATGACTCTTTCCTTATAGAATCGCCTAAGCTTTACGAACTTATAACATACTTTTTGGACGCGTAAATATGGCTCAAAAAACTCCGACAAGCAAAAAAAGAAAAGTCGAACTCCGCGCCATAAGCGACTGGGTCTCGAAGGGCGACCGCGTGTTGGATTTGGGGTGCGGGCGGGGGATACTGCTCGAAGAGCTTATGAACGCAAAGAATGTTTACGCGCTCGGCGTCGATTTGGATTTTGAAAAAATCCTGCGCGCGGTAAAGCGAGGGGTGAATGTAATGCACTGCGACATCCTGACCGCGCTGAAAACTTTCG
>JAGBWO010000276.1 GCA_017629765.1 Opitutales bacterium
CTGCGGTGATTAGCACCAAGGCTTCCCCCTTGCCCTCGTCGAGTTTTGAGGATATTGCAATTAGCGGTATTTCGCTTTTGTCGAAGCCCAGCGCCTTTGAAAGAGCGCTTTCGACCGTTGCGTGCGGCACCATTTCTCCGCCTATTTTTGAAAACCTTGAAAGCCTGCCGTCGATAAACAAAAATCCGTCATTGTCGATTCTCGCCAAGTCTCCCGTAACAATCCAGCCGTCTCTTAGGGTGCTTTTTGTGGCTTCGGGATTGTTTAGGTATCCCGCAAATACGTTTGCGCCCTGCATAGCCAAAAGCCCCTGTTCGCCGAAAGGCAATGGTTCAAGGGTGGAGGCGTCCAAAATTTTGGCTCTCATGCCGACAAAAAGCTTTCCGATGGAGCCTTTGCGCGAGCCTGTCGAGTACCATCCGTAATCGATGTTTGGCATATTTACGCCGACTACGGGAGATGTCTCTGTAAGCCCGTATCCTTCTTTATAGGAATTTGGCGAAAAGCGGGAATTCCAAAGCTCTTCAAATCCGTTGGGCGTTTTTTCCGCCCCCGCTATTGCCATGCGCAGGCTTTGCATATCTTCTTTTTCGGCATGGCGGATGTAGGCGCGGTAGAAAGTGGGGCTTCCGAGCATTACATTCGGGCGGTATTGGCGGATTGCGCGCAAATTGGCTTTTATATCGATTGGGCTTGCCAATAGAAGGGTTTTCACTCCGTTTAATGCAAGCGCCCAGACTTCAAACAAAAGCCCGAACGAGTGGAAAATAGGAAGGTTTGAAAGCAGGATGTCGCCTTCAAGAAATACGTTTGAAAGCCTTGTTTGGAGGCAGTTTGCAATTATGTTGCGCTCCGTCAAAATTGCGGCTTTCGGCGCGCCTTCGCTTCCGCTTGTGAAGACGAGCGTCGCTTCTTTTTCCTCTTTTGCAAATTTTTCGATGCCGAATTCTTCCAATATTTTTTCAAGCCCGACTGATATGTCGAAAGGCTTTACGCTTGCGACTGTTTCGGCAATGTCGATGAAATTTTCCGCCCAAGGGAAGTTCGGATTTGCTTCCGAAATTTTTTTTCGCATTGTTTCGGATGATATAACATCTTTGATGCCGGCGGTTTTCAGGCAGCTTTCAGCCGCCGCTTTCCCCATCGTGAAATTCAGGTTTACCGGTGTTTTTCCGGCAAAGACGCAGGCATAGTTTGCGATTGTCGCGTATGCGCACGGCGGTATGGCTATGCCTATTCGCCTGCTTTGCGTTTTTTCTTTCAAAACTTTTGAAACCGCGAGCGAATATGCAAGCAGGGCAGCTGCGTTGTAGGTTTTGTCCCCGCCGGTAAAATCTATTAAAATGTCTTTTTCCCTGTTTATGAAAAGCCCTTTTGCAATGGCGTAGGCAAGAGTTTGTTTTAGCTCTTCCTGCTTCTCAAACTTGGCATATCCCATATCGTAAACATAATCTTGCATATTGCTTTTCAGTTTTATGATTTTTTATGCAAAGTCAACATCTCTGTAAAAATAAAAGACCTCTTGAACGCGGCAAAAAAGCGCGGCCGCAATGCGCCGCGCTTTCAAATTCAAAGCGAAAAAATCGCCTATTTTTGCATTCGCGGGAATAAAATTTCCTGCGGCGACAATTTTGCGCCCTGCAGGACGCCGCTCCATTCCAGCTGCCCGTCGAATTTTTCAACGGCGTTTCCGCCGAGCAGGCTTAATATTTTTTCGCTTACCTGCGGCATGACCGGCGCAAGAATAACGGCCGAGAGGCGCAAGCCTTCCGCCATGTACGCCAAGGACGTTTGAAGGCGGAGCTTGTCCTGCGCGTCTTCGCTTTTTGCGAGTTTCCATGGCGCGCGCTGTTCCGCATAGCGGTTTATTGCGCGTATGAACGAGAATATTTTGTCCAATGATGTGTGGAACTGCATTCCTTCATACATTTCCATTGCGGATTTTGAAGTTTCAGACCATGTTTCGCGCAGGGTCTTTTCAGGCTCTTCGTCTATTTGCATCTGGGGGACGATTCCTTCGCAGTAGCGGTGCGACATATTGAGGGTGCGGCTTACGAGGTTGCCCAAGTCGTTGCCCAAGTCGCTTGTGTATCTTGTTAGGAACTGGTCTGCCGAAAAGTCGCTGTCCTGCCCGACGTTCATTTCCCTCATAAGGAAGTAGCGGAAAGGATCGGTACCGAATTGCGCCACCAAATCGAGCGGGTTTACGATATTGCCGAGACTCTTTGACATTTTTTCGCCGGATGAGAGCCACCAGCCGTGAACCAAAAACGACTGCGGTATTTCAATGCCGAGGGCTTTGAGCATAATTGGCCAATAAACCGCGTGCGGCGGAACAAGTATGTCTTTGCCGATTACATGGAAGTTCGCCGGCCAGTTTTTTGCGAAATCGTCGGTTCCGTAGCCTATTGCCGAAATATAGTTTACGAGGGCGTCGAACCAGACGTATGTGACGTAGTTTTCGTCGAATGGCAGGGGAATTCCCCATTCAAGACGCTCTTTGGGGCGCGATATGCAAAGGTCGTTGAGCGGCTCTTTCAAAAATTCCAAGACCTGCTTTGCGCGGAAGCGAGGGAATATGAAATCTTCATGCCCCTTTATGTATTCCACGAGCCAGTCTTGGTATTTGCCGATTTTGAAAAAGTAGTTCGACTCAGTGATTTCAACCACGTCCCCGAAAATTTCGGGCCAAGTGCCGTCTTCGTTTTTGTCTTTTTCAAGCAAGAATTGCTCCTGCCTTGCCGAGTAGAAACCCTTGTATTCCGCCTTGTATATTTCGCCCTTGTCGAACAATTTTTGAAGCAAGGCTCTTACGACTTTTTTGTGGCGCTCTTCCGTTGTGCGGATGTAGTCGTCGTTTGAAATATTCAGGATTTTGCACAAATCGCGAAATTTTTCGGCTTGGGCGTCGCAAAACTCGATTGGCTCTATGCCCGCCTTGCGCGCGCTTTGCTGGACTTTTTGCCCATGCTCGTCAAGCCCGGTCAAAAAGCGGACGTTTTCGCCGCTCAATCTCTTATAGCGCGCAATAACGTCAGTTAGCACCTTTTCATATGCGTGCCCGAGGTGGGGGGAGCCGTTCGCATAGTCTATTGCCGTTGTAATGTAAAAGTTTTTCATCTTATGTGATATTTTTACAAATAGCTTTAAAAGTCAATTTGCTTTAAAAAAATTTTAATTTTGCAAAACGGGCTGTCCCTTTGCGATTTTCGGCCCTGCAAACAGCATTGACGGATTTTGCAGCGCTTCGAGAATATTCATGGAGTGCGCGCCGATTTTTTCGCATTGGCCGAGAATTTCTATAAACAGAATGCCGCCTTTTGCGCTCGCCGCTCCAAGCTCGATTTCGGCAATGACTTCCTTTCGGATTGACTTGCGGATTTTGTCGAGCATCGTTCGGGTTTTTATCGCGTTTTCCAAGTCTTCGGAAGTTATGTTCTGCTGAAGGAGCATTCGGTGGGCGAATAGCAGAAACTTGTCGATTTCTTCGCAGAACTGGACGAATGCGGGCGATTGAAGCATGTGGTCTTTGAACTGCTTGCGGTAGCGTTTTCTCGCGAGAGTTATAAGGCGGTAGCAACAGTCGCTCATGTCTTCAAGCTCCGCAATGATTACCATGTTTTTTACGACGGTGTTCGTGCTTTGCTCGCTCAATTCGTGCGACGTGCATTGGATGAAGAAATTTGTGAGCGCGTAGGCGAGCTTGTCGCAGTCTTCCTCGATTTTGCGCAGCTCGTTTATTTGGTCGCTCAAATCCTCGTCGGGTTTTTGGAATATGTCCGTAAAGCCGTTAAACATTTTTGTGGACATTTCAGCAAGCTTTACGACTTCCTTTTGTCCCTCGAAGAGGCAAAGCTCGCCTATGTCTGTAAAGTGCGTTGAGAGGTATTCCAGGCGTTCGTAGGGGGTGGATTTCCTTTCGTTTGCCTTTGGCTTTATCAATATGCATGCGAGCTTTTCAAGCATCGGAACAAATCCAACCAAAACCAATATGTTGGTAAAGTTAAACATCGTGTGGAAGAGGGCGAGCTTTGTCGTAAGCAGCCCTTGGGCATCGTTTGGCGTTGTATTTATGGCTTCTGCCAAAGATGAAATGCCCTTGCAGAAGAAGTTGAACACGCAAAGCATCCATATGACGCCTATTACATTGAAGCAAAGGTGGGTGATTGCCGCGCGTTTTGCGTTTGTTCCGCCGGTAAGCGAAGCCAAAATGGCGGTGATTGTCGTGCCGATGTTTTCGCCCAAGATGATTGCCGCTGCAAGCTCGAAGCCAATCCATCCTTTTGCGGCCATTGTCATTGTTATTGCCATTGCGGCGGATGAAGACTGTACGATGAGCGTCAAAATAATGCCGAATCCCAAAAATAACAGGACCGATAAAAAGCCCATATTGGCGTATTTTGTTATCCATTCGAAGGCTTCGGGGTGCTGCGTCATATCCGGAACGGAGCTTTTCAAGAATTCAATGCCCATAAAGAGCAGCCCAAAGCCGATTAAAAATTCTCCAAAATTTTTCCATGAAATTTTTTTCATAAACGACATTGCAAAACCGATGCCGACGATTGGCAGGGCAATGTCCGAAAGCGAAAATTTAAATCCGAAACACACAATAATCCAAGCGGTAACCGTGGTTCCCAAATTCGCGCCCATTATGACGCCGATTGCTTCGCGAAGCTTTAAAAGCCCCGCATTTACAAAGCTTACCACCATTACAGTTGTGGCGGATGAGGACTGTATGGCCGTTGTCACCACTAACCCCGAAAAAATGCCTTTGAAACGGTTGCCCGTCATTGTGCTCATTATGGAGCGCAGCCTTTCGCCCGCGAGTTTCTGGAGGCTGTCGCTCATAAGCTTCATGCCGAATAAAAACAGGCCCAAGCTGCCTATTATTTGAAATAATGTACCCATACTATTGTCGTGTTGTTAAAAAAATATTCAAGGCATCTTAAAGGATTGCCGATATTTGTAAATTTAAAAAGATTTTTTATTTCTGTAACAGCGCGAAAATTTTTATTCTTCGTAAATTGTTGGGTCTTTTACTCCCGCATCGGCAAACGCCTGTTTTCGTTCAAGGCAGGTGGAGCATTTGCCGCAGTGCAGGTCGCCCCCCTTGTAGCACGACCAAGTGGCGGAAAAATCAACATCCAATTCCGCTCCCAATTTGACAATTTGAGACTTGTCAATATTTATGAACGGTCGCAAAAGCTCGATTTTGCGGTTGTCGGCTCTTCTTATGGCTTCCGCCATGGCGTCGGCAAATTCCGTCGTGCAGTCGGGGTAGAGGGCGTGGTCTCCGCTGTGGGCGGCGTAGGCGACGTTGTCGCAGCCAAGGGACATGGCTCTTGCGGCGGCAATCGAAAGCATAATCATATTTCTGTTGGGAACGACAGTCAAAGCTATGTTGCTTCCCGCGTATTCTCCGTTTGGGACGTCGACTGACTTGTTGGTAAGCGCGCTGTCTCCGAAAATGGGGCTTAAATTCGACAAGTCCGCAAGGTTGAATTCCACCCCGAGTTTTTGGCAGTTCTTCTTTGCGAATTCAAGCTCTTTCGAATGCCTTTGTCCGTAATTTATGGAAACGGCTTCGGCGAGGGAATTTTCCCTTGCAAGTTTGTAAAGAAGAACTGTGGAATCCAGCCCGCCCGAATAAATTATGACGCTTTTCATAAACAATGCAAAAGATTGCAGATTTTGCTTGGGGCTTCAATAATTTTTCCAATCAAATTTACGCGGAAGCTTGGTTCGCTTTACCCCATAAAAGAAACACACAATCAAAACGACAAATGCTATTTCCCCTCAAGAGGGAATATTTTTCAGGGGGCGCAATTCTCAAAAAGGAAAGTACCAGAGTAAGCCCAAATAAACACTGCGTTCCCCCCCTAAAAGGGAACGCCCCAGAGTAAACTCAATGGGGCGTTCTTTTATATATGATGGGGGGAGGAAATTTTTTATTATGCTTATGATAATCGCCTGATTTTTTTAAAAATCAAGAGTAAAATTAAAAAAATTTCATTTTTATTCGGATGAGGATAAAATTTGCGGTTTTTCAGGAGGCTGGATATGTTTCTTTTCCCCGAACAAAGGCTGTATGTACTTTTCGGAAGCCAAATCCCAAAAAACTTTCACAAACGCGGTAAGCGGAATTGCAAGGAGCATTCCCATAATGCCGCCGAGCGCGGTTCCCCAAAAAAATACCGAGAAAACGATAAGCATCGGGCTTAGCTTTGTGCGTTCGCCCATAATCCAAGGGGTTAGAATATAGGCGTTTATAAGTTCCGTTATTACAAAAACCATAATCGTCGCGCAAAACAAAACGAAGCCGCCGCCGTCTTGGAAATACGATACGGGGAGCATCGCGCTTAGCCCTATTATGGAGCCGAGATAGGGTATGATGTTTATGCATCCTGTGGTAAAGCCTATGATGAAGCCGAATTTAACGCCCGCAAACATAAGCCCGAAGCCCAGCAACAACCCCGTCAAGACTGCGATTAGTATCTGCCCGCGGAAGAACGTTATTATGATTTCCCCGAATTTATTGATTAGAAAAATAAGGTCTTCCCTGACTTCGGGCTTCAGAAATGAAAGCTTTTTTTCGAGGTTTAAGGACGACATTTTGCTCTGTTCTGATATGAGCATAAAAAACAGGTAAATGGGAATGACTGCAAACGCCGCAATCGCGCTTGAAATAGATATTATGACAGAGCATGCTGTTTGGACGCTTTTTAGCGATTTTGAAAGGATTGACGATATGTTTTCCGTCAGGTTCGCCGAAGATTCCGCCGTCTTGAAAGATTCGGAAATGGCGTTGAGTTTTTCGGACAGTACGGGATAGTCCTGCCTTATGTGCTCCATGAGGGTTTGAAGCCCCGAAGGAAGCGTCTGGACAAGCGCGATTATTTGCGAAATGGCTTTCGGCAGTACTATTACGCCTATTATGGTGAAAAACAAAATCAATGCCGCAAACGTCGCTATGCACGCATAAGTTCTGGACATCTTTAACCTGTTTGACAAAAGGTCTATAATGGGCTTTATTATGACCGATAAAATAGCTGAAATTGCAAGAGGCGCAAAAACAAGAATATATTTGTTTAAAAAGCTTCCGAAAATTTTTATTGAAAAGGCTATGAATGCAAGCACTATGCAAACTGAAATGCAGGTGATTGCATATGTTGCCCATTTCTTTTGAGCGGGAGATAATTCCAAATCCAACATATTTTTTATATTTTCTATGAATAATGTTATTCAAATACATGGCGCGCGTCAACACAATCTTAAAAATATAAACGTGGAAATTCCGCGGGGAAAGATTGTGACAATAACGGGAGTGAGCGGTTCGGGGAAGTCGTCGCTTGCGTTTGACACTGTTTATGCGGAGGGCTACCGGAAATATTTGGAAAGCCTTTCTGCCGATGTGCGCAGGGTTTTGGGCGCGATAGCAAAGCCCGATGTCGACTACATTAGGGGCTTGCCTCCCGTAATCGCGGTTGAGCAAAACGTAAGCGCGGCGACAAATCCGCGCAGCACTCTCGCAACCGCGACCGAAATTGCCGACTACGCCCGCCTTGTCTGGTGCGTTGCCGGCGTCCAGAAATGCCCGTTTGACGGGGGCGAAATCAAGCGCAGAAGCCTCGACGAGTGCGTGGGGGAAATTTTAAGCTTTCCCGAAGGCGGAAAGCTCTATTTGGCGGCTCCGTTTTTGGAGGCAAAGAAAACTGCCGCGGCGGCGGGAATTGAAGAGCTTAAAAAGCGCGGCTGGCAGAGGGTGAGGATTACCGGGGAAATTGCGGAGCTTGACGGAGGGGAAGCGTTGAAGCTCCTTAAAGCCGACAACAAAATAGATATTGTAATCGACCGCATAAAAGTTTCCGAA
>JAGBWO010000277.1 GCA_017629765.1 Opitutales bacterium
GCCTTGCCGCAGACAAAAATTTTCACCGAAAACTTTTTGGACATCCGCAGTATAATCGAGCTTATGCCGCACCGCTATCCTTTCATAATGATAGACCGCATAGCCGAAGTCAGAGGGGAAGACGAAATCACCGCGATAAAAAATATCACGATAAACGAGCCGTTCTTCCAGGGGCATTTCCCCGGAAATCCTGTAATGCCAGGTGTTTTGCAGCTCGAAGCAATGGCGCAGGCTGCGGGCATTCTGATGTTTCGCAGGGTTTCGGGAGAGGGAAAAATCGCATTCTTTATGAGCGCGGACAAGGTAAAGTTCAGAAAGCCCGTAATCCCCGGAGACCAGCTTGAAATCGAAGCGAAAATCTTGAATGTGAAAAACAACAAAATAGCTACGGCTGAAGCAGTATGCAAAGTTGACGGGAAGCCCGTAAGCTCGGCGACTTTGATGTTTACACTTGTAGATTCCGCAAGCGCGTACTAATTCAATTTAAAAATATGCCAAAAATTCATCCAACTGCAATCATTGAAGACGGAGCCAAACTCGCCGACGATGTTGAAATCGGAGCGTACGCCTATATCGGTTCGGAAGTCGAACTGGGGGAAGGCACGATTATTGCGCACCACGCAACCGTTGACGGATTTACGAAAATGGGCAAGAACAATCAGGTTTTTCCGTACGCTTTTATCGGCGGCAAGACCAACGACTTAAAATACAAAGGCGGAAAAACGGGACTGATAATAGGGGATAACAATGTATTCAGGGAATACGCCACCGCTCATCTTGCCACTGCCGACAATACTTTTACCACAATCGGCAGCAACAATCTCTTCATTGCATACAGCCATATTGCGCACGACTGCGTTGTGGGCAATTTTGTGATTATGAGCGCGCATACGGCTCTCGGCGGGCATGTCAGGGTTGACGACCACGCCGTCATTGGCTGGAACGCCGGTCTTCACCAATTTTCAAGAGTAGGCGAATATTCGATGCTCGGGGGATGCTCAAAAGGGTCTAAAGACATTCCGCCTTTTATGATGTCGGACGGATTCCCCGCGGTTCCCTGCTCTATAAACAAGCTCAATATGCAGCGCAATAATTTCTCGGAAGAGGAGATAAATCTCGCCTTTTACGCCTTCAAAACGATTTACAAGAAAGGGCTTTCGCGCAAACACGCGATTGAAGCGTTGGAGGAACACCCTCAAGCCCAAACTTCGCGGGTTTTAAAGTCGATAATAGCGTTCGTAAAAGAGCCGAGCCAGCGGGGATTTTAGGCTTGGCGGATTATTAAAAAAGCGCAGCTTGGATGCTGCGTTTTTTTTGCGCTTGGAAATTCATTGGGCAATCCAGCCATATTTTCATGGTTTTTTTGGCGGCTTGGCTTCCGCTTCGGGAAGTTTTGAAAGCCGCTCTTCAAGAATCTTTAAGTCTTCCGGGGATGCATTCTTCAATGCGACGCCTTCAAGAATTAAATCTTCAATGCTTCTTTTGCCACCCAATGTTTTAACTTTTAACTTGGCGACGTATTCCTTTGAGCCGAGCGAGTAGCTTTTTATGATTTTTACGGCGTCTTTTTTCAGAAAAAGTTCTCCGTTTCCGCCCAAATCGACATAGTGTTCGTTTTCGAATTTTCCGGAATAATATCTATTGCAAATTTTAACGTCTTCAAGCGTTTCCGCCCCGTATTTTCTTGCCATATATTGGTTTGCAATGGTCTTTAATGGGAAGGCGATTTGCGTTAAAAATGCCGCGCCAAACAAAATCAAAAGCGGTGTTTTTTTCATAAATCATTCTCCCTGTTTTTTAAAATTCTGCATAAAACCGCATTTGCCGCGGCAATGAAAACCCCGGCCAAAAATAATGACTTCGACGCCGAAAGCATATCGACTTCCGCATTGAAAAATTTGGAGGCCGCCCAAATGGCGGCAAGCAGCGATCCGCAGTTAAGCAAGACAAAACTTTTGCGCCTTATCGCCGAGACGGCGAATGCAAGCGCGCTTAAAAATATGTAGGCGCAAATAAAGTTTTGCATTGAGTTTGCCGCAATTTCTCCGCTTCTTGCGTTGAAAATAAATATCGGGAAAAACCCCGCGGAGGAAAGGACGACATAGGCTTTGTTGGCGCCCTGATCCAAAA
>JAGBWO010000278.1 GCA_017629765.1 Opitutales bacterium
AAACGAAAGCCTCGGAATATTAAAAGAAGAGCCGATTGAAAGATTTCTTTGTATGTATAAAGACCCTTCCAAGGATTCCGTTTGTGGATCGTCAACTATTTGAACATCGCCTTGCAACTGCAACTGCGTTTGCGATAAAACGACACTCATGGCAAAAACCAAAAGTAAGGTCAGCGTAAATTTTTTACTTTTCATCTTCTTTTTTAATTAAATTTTTTGGGAGATTTAAGATTTTATTGTGCGGGCGGTTTTTTTCAAATTCTTCCGCCTTTTTTTCGAGTTCCTTGTTCGGATAGAACTTCCCCTTTTCAAAAAAGTTTTCGATTTCAGCCTTCGCTTCGAGATTTTGCAGATTATTCGATTTTAACGCATTTTCGGGGCTTGTGCTTTCAATCAGGGTAGGTCTTATAAATATAATAAGCTCTCTTCGCTTAGTCTCGTTTTTTGAGGGCTTGAAGAGTTCGCACAAAAGCGGAATGTCGCTTAGAAGCCATACCCCCGCATCGACTTCCGTGGTATCGACTTGCTGAAGCCCCGCCATCACAACGACTTCGTTTGAATTTACGCTCACAAAGCTCTTTGCCTTGCGTTTTGAAATCAGCGGCTGCTGGTTGTTGTCTATAGTTGTGTACCCCGAAATCGAATCCACGCTCTGGTCGATGTCTAGCTGTATGGTGCCGTCCTTGCCGACAAGCGGCTTCACCAAAAGGCGTATGCCTATGTCTTGGTAGCTTACGGAGCTTCGAGTTGTCGTTATGCTTGAAAGGTCGCTTGCGGTGCTTGTGATTATGGGGACGGACTGCGATATGTTGACTTCGCCGTCCTTGTTGTGGGTTGTGACGATTGTGGGAGACGAAAGTACTTTAACGTTTTGGTTTTGACGGGCAACGTCGAATATTGCGGAAAAGCTCTTTTCGGTTGCCGATACGGAGAATGCAGGATTGCTTGCGTCGCTTAGAGAATAAGTTTTTGTATTTCCCGCAAAACCATCGGCATCAACGCCGTAGGAAATTCCGAAAGAACTTAGCCCCGAAACCTGCCCGTCCGAAAGCGCGACTTCCGTTATGATTACGTCGATTTTTACTTGCAACAGCACAATATCGAGCTTTTCGATAATCCCCTTTGCCTGCTTTATATCAAGCGCAGTTCCATAAATTACAACCGCATTGCTTCTTTCGTCTGCGACAATTTGCAGGTATTGAGAAAACTCAACGCCTGTTTCGTCGCCCGCCTGCGCCGCTTTTTCGGAATTTTTCTGCCCGATTGGAGCTTCCGACTTCCCGGACTTTGACGATTTTTGCCCGCTTACAATCTGCTTTACGATTTCCGCAATCTTGGACGATTCGCCATGCCTGATATAGACGACTTCGCTTTTCAAAATCGGATCGCTCTCAACATCTAATTCCTTTACAAGCCTTTCTATTTGCGGAATTGCCGACTTCGGCGAAAACACAATCAACTTGTTTGTCCTTGCGTCGGTGTCTATTTTAACGTTTTTAAATATGTCCGATTTAAGCGATGCGATTTTCGATTTTATGTCGTCTGCCGAAGTATTTTTTACGCCAATAAAAAACATCTCCTCATTTGAAACGTCCAAACGCTCCACAAGCTCTTCAATGCGCTGTATG
>JAGBWO010000279.1 GCA_017629765.1 Opitutales bacterium
GCATAAGCGCGTCGGACGGCGTGAATTTGCCGTCAAAACCGGCAACCATTGATTTCTGCCATTTGGAAAAATCGCAAATCCAATCCTCCCATTCGTCGTCTTCCAAAACGGCGGACTTGCACGGAATGCGCAAATGTATGCATCTGCTTTTTATAGTGTCCAAAAGATCGTTAGGACGCTCCGTAAGCATAAACAAAAAAGTGTCGTGCGCGGGCTCTTCAAGGGTTTTTAAGAACGAATTTGCGCTTTCGGAGTTCATTCTGTCGGCCTCGTAAACCACCGCTACTTTCTTGCCTCCCGCATTTGAAGACTGGTATAGCTTTTCCAAAAGCCAGCGCATAGTATTCACAGGCCACTCGCCGCCTGCTCTTTCGGAATCGCTTCCGATTTTTATGTTTCGCGCCTTGCCCGACGGGCGAAGCTCGAAAAAATCGGGATGTTTTGCGGGATCGGACGCGTTTAAAAGCCTGCCCGCGCAATGTTTTGCAAGGCGTTCAAGCTCGAATATTGAGCCGCCATAAAGCAAAACGGCATGATGAAGGCGGTTTGAACTTATCGCCCTGTCCAATACTTCGCCAGCCGCGCCGAATTCAGACATTGAACCTCTCCTCCACGCATTTTGAAATTATGCCTGCAATCTCTTCGATAGGCTTTGACGCGTCCACAACCAAGAAACGCCCGCTGTTTTCACTTGCCAAGCGCAAATATTCCAAGCGCACTTTTTCGTAAAATTCGATTTTCTGAGACCCCATCCTGTCGGAGTTTCCGCCATCACGCCTTCCCGCCCGATTTAGACCTGCAACTACGTCCAAGTCCAAAAGAACGGTCAAATCGGGCAGGCATTCGCCAATGGCAATATTGTTTACAATTTCGGCGGAGCCAAACCCCAAAGAGCGCGCAGCCCCCTGATAGGCGTAAGTAGAATCTATAAACCTGTCGGAAATGACGAATTTGCCAGACTTCAATGCGGGGCGTATAAGCTCGTCGACATGCTGGGCGCGCGCCGCCGCAAAAAGAAGCATTTCGGTTTTTGCCGACATTTTTTCGCCCTCCTTTGCGTGAAGGAGCAAATCCCTTATTTTTTCGGAAATCGCGGTGCCTCCAGGCTCGCGGGTAATTACATAATCGCAGCCTTTGCCGGACAAAAACTTTGCAAGCATACCTATTTGGGAAGTTTTGCCGCAACCCTCTCCGCCCTCAAAAGTAATAAATGCGCCGCTTTTAGACATACAATTTACTTTCCCAAAAAAAGAATTTAAAATCAAGAGCGAAAATGGAATAAATGCGCCCCAAAAGGAGCCTGAAAAATATCTATTTTTTGCCGCTCTTCGGAGCCAAATCTCTGTACCCTTCGTATTTTCCGCTCGAGATTTCCCAAATATAGAGGCTCGCGGCGCTGCAATAAGGGGAAAACCTGCGGCGGTATTTTTCAAAAAGAGCGCGGGTTATCCTGCGGTGGCGGTAAATCATCCTAAGCCCCCTTTGGATTGCGAAATCCCCGAAGCTTAGAACATTCGGGCGGCGCATAGAAAAAATCATCAGCATTTCCGCGCTCCATACTCCAATTCCGTCAAGCGAAGTAAGAGTCTCGACAATTTTTTCATCGTCCATATTCCTTAAAGCGGATATGTCAAATTCTCCGGACACAATTTTTGCCGCCGCGTTTTTTATGTAGCCCGCCTTTTTAAAAGACATACCGAACGACTGCAACTTTTCAATTTCAAGCGCATCGATTTTTTCGGCGGATATGCCGCCGATGCCGTTTAGCATTCTGTTCCAAAGCGTTTCATGCGCTTTTGAGGAAATCTGCTGGGCGGCAATGGAGCGCACAAGCGCCTCAAATAAATCCGGCATTGCGCGCCTTTTTATGACGCCGACGCGAGAAATCACCTCTTTTAAGCGGGCATCCCTTTCTTTTAGAAATTCCAGCTCTTTTTCGCCGCAAATGAAATCGCCGCCATCCATAAAAAACCTATGCCAAAAATTCTATGGGGGAAGACTCCGTGCGCTGGATTGCCGCCCTCATATTTTCTTTTTCGCATATCTGTTTTATTTCGTCGTCTGAAAGCAGCATAAATGCGGTTGACATGGCGTCGGCAAGCAGCGCATTGTCGCACACCGCCCAAGCGCGGTAAGGCATAGTTTCCGGAACTTTCCCCGTCCTGCAATCTATTATGTGGCTGCCCTGAACGGCTGTTCCCGAGCCGCCTATCGCGCAATTTTTCAGCTTTACGTCAACCTTGTTCCCCGCAAAAGTGACATCCCAGCTCTCCTTGCCTTCGGGAGGATTTAACGCCAAAATGCTGCTTGCGCCAAAAGAGAAATGGGCTGTTTTTATCCCCCACATATTAACGAGCCTGTCGGCAAGCAGGTCGAGCGCAAAGCCTTTTCCTATCGCGCCCAAGTCGATTTTCCCGTCGGACACTTTCTGAACCATAAAATTTTCGGGGTTCATTTTAAACTGCGCCCTTCGCGGATTTTCAACCGCCGACTTGCCTTTGGCTTTCAAAACAAACTCCCCCATGCAAACGTCTATCGCGCCCTTTGAAAGAGAAGACGCATACATCGCCCCCGCAAGAGCCTCCGCAGTGACGTCCAAAATCTGCGTTGCCTCCCCCACTTTAAGGGCGTTTATTGCGGAAATTTCGCTATACTCCAAAAACATGCTTATCATGCCCTCGATTTGCTTTACCCTGTCGAACAAGTCGTAAGCGGCACTGCGCGCATAAACTTCCGTCTTTGCTTCAATGGAAATATCCAAAGAGGTATTCATTGCGTTTGTCTGGTATTTATAAATTTCCATTTTTTCATAATCCATCAAAAATGCCCTTTCTGCAAGAATAATGATTTTTCTTGTAAAAATTAAACGATTTCAAAATAATGGCTTTTTAATATGCTTAAATTTAATTTTTTGACTTTAACGCTGCTTGCAACCGCCGCGATTTCCCACGCCGAAACGCGTGAATACGCCGATATTTATCCCGAATCTTCGCCAACCGCGCAAACGGAAATACTGCCCATGCTCGCCTCCTGCGACATGCGCGAAGCCTCCATTTGGATTATGGCAAAGCCGAATTCAAAATTGGAAATTTCCTCAAACGGCAAAACTTCCAATGCGGCAACAAACGGAGACGGCATAGCCGTCGTCCGATTGAACGCCCTGAAACCCAATACGCAATATGAATGCAAAATCGCCTATCCGGACGGCAAAAGCCCGTCGGTTTCCGTAAAAGTAAAAACCATTCCCGACTATGAAAAGCGCGCGCCCGCGCCCGATTTCAAATTCGCGATAATAGGCAAAGTGCATACAAACGACTCCGTTTTCGACGAACCATTTAAAACTCCGGGCGGAGAATACGAAATTTTCGACGCCGTAAAAAAACAAAATCCGGACGCCGTAATCTGGGCAAACAACGGCGCGACTTTCAGAACCGCAGACTATGGAAGCCTAAGCGGAATGAAGGCGAGATACCGCTTTGAACGCTCGAACCCCGCGCTGAAAGAGCTTCTTGCGTCGGCTCCGAATTACGCGGTGATAGGCGAAGACACATACGGCGCGCCCGATTCCGACAAAAACCTCTGGAACAAAAAAGACGCAGTAAGCGCATTTAAATCCTTTTGGAACAACCCATCCTTCGGCGTAGGCTCGCAGGAAAACCTCGCCTCATTCTTCAGATACGGCGACGCGGAAGTATTCCTTTTGGACGACTCCACAATGCGAAACAACCTCGACCACAAAAACTCGCGCCCAGAAATGCTCGGAGAAGAGCAGCTAAACTGGCTTTTGGCATCCCTCAAAAAATCAAAGGCGAAATTTAAAATAGTGGTTTGCAACTCGCCGATAACAAATCCCGTAGAAGACAAAGACAACTTTGCCTTCTACAAAAAAGAGCGCAAAGACCTTTTGGAGTTCATAAACGAAAATAAAATCGGCGGAGTAGTTTTCGTGTCCGCAAAAAAAGACTATGCGGAAATTACCAAAATGGTAAGGGCGGGAGCGCACGACTTGGTTGAAATAACCGCTGGTCCCGCAACCGCGCGCCCTGCAAAAAACGCGACAGAGGTGAACTTCTTCCGCTCGATAGGCTCTCTTATTTTGGAAAGAAGCTTCGCCACGATAAGCTTTATCGGCGATGAAAACAACAGGCAGCTTAAAATAGATTTTTTCAACAGCAAGGGGGAAAATCTGCTGACCCAAACAATCAAGGCTTCCGAGCTTTACAAGTTTGAATGACGCTTATTTGCCCGTCATTAAACATCAGTTTGAAAGCCGCGTCTTTGGGCGCGGCTTTTGCTTGTTTTATAATGCGCCCTCCGCCATCCAAGGCAATCGCAAAGCCCCTTGAAAGAACGCTGTCAACGCTCAAAAGTTCGAGCTGCTTTTCGCATGCTTCAACCTTTTCGTAAAGAACCGCAATTTTTCCAAGCGGAGAAACTCCCTTAAACTGCGCATACGCCCGCGAAAGCGAGTGCCTTTTGGCGGCAACGGCTTCAAGGCACATAGAGCGCAGGCGCGATTCTGTTTCGTCCAAAGAGATGGAAAGATTGTCCAGCCTGTTCCGTGGAGAGCTTGCATGAAATAGAATTTGCAAAGCCCCAAGTTTTTCTTTTGCCTTGACCAGTGCATTTTTTACGGCTTCCGAAACGGCGTTTTTCAAATTCGCAAAATTTTCCAGCGCCAAATTAAATTCGCTTGAAATGTATTCGGCAGCTCCGCTCGGAGTTTCGGCGCGGAGGTCTGAGGCAAAATCGCACAAAGAAAAATCAACTTCATGCCCCACGGCGGAAATTGTTGGTATTTTGCACGCAGCAACGGCTCTTGCCACAATTTCCTCGTTAAAGCACCACAAGTCTTCAAGAGAGCCTCCGCCTCTTGCAAGGACAAGCAAATCCAAATCCAAGCCCTCCGCCTTTTTTATCTGCGAGACAATTTCCGCCGCCGCCTCCGAGCCTTGAACGCGCGAAGGCAAAACGATGATTTCGCCCTTCCAGCCCCTGCGCCTCAAAATACTTATGAAATCGCGCACCGCCGCTCCGGCAGGAGAAGTTATTACCCCGATTTTGCGGGGCAGAAACGGCATCGGCTTTTTGTTTTCGGCGTCGAAAAGCCCCTCATCCGCAAGCTTTTTTTTAAGCTCCTCAAAGCGCCTTGCAAGGTCTCCGAAACCATCGGGCATAACGGCTTTCACTATAATCTGGTATGACCCCCTTGCTTCGTAAAGAGATATCGCCCCGTACGCCAAAATCTTCATTCCCTCCTTGAGCTCCACTGAAACTCCGCGCTTTGCGTTTTTGAAAAGCACTGCGGAAATAACTGCATTTTCGTCTTTTAGGCTGAAATATGTATGCCCGCTCGGATAAACCTTCACGCCCGAAACCTCGCCCCTTAGCCAAAGCTCGGGAATGGAAGTTGCCAAAAGCATTTTAAAGCGGTTGGAAAACTCGCCCACGCTTAAAATTTCATCGCTCGATTTCAGAAATCCCATACTGTTTTCTTCTTTTTAAAATTCTCGCCGCCGCAATAAAAACGCAAATCAGGCTCGCGCCGAAGATAAGCGCCGTGAAATCTCCGCGCACTATCCCCTCCGAAAAGTATATGTAGCCCGAAACGTGAAACGCCTGGACAATCATTGAAACTTCCATATATTTTTTAAAATCCACTCCCGAAAGACCAAGCAGATAATTTTGAACGCAAAGCGGGTTTCCCGGAATCATTCGCACAAGAAATACAATATCCGTAGCGGATTTTTCGGATATGTTCGGAATTTCAGCCCCGCGGCGGTTTAAAATTCCGCGCGCGAAATCGGCAAACTTGCGGCTTATGAAATACGAAAACGCCATATTTAAAACTACGCCGAAATAGCATAAAAATATCACAAGCAAAATATTTGCATTGCTCGCCCCTGCCGCGAAATAAACGGGGGTTATCGGCAAAACAAAAATCGGAAGCAAAAAGCAGGCAAGCGGATAAGCCCAAAGAGGAAGCGATTCAATGCGCGCAAAAAGCGGCGAAATCTGCTTTTTAACAAACTCCGCAAAGCCCAATATTTCAGGCTCAAACACAGAAAATAAAACTACCGCCGCAAAAGCCGCGGCAAGAAAAGCCAATGAAAAACATAGAGCCTTTTTCATAAAATCATTTTAAGAAATCCGAAACGGCGCGTTCAAGATTTTTTACAACAATCGGAATATTCTTTTTGATGTCGCAACTCTCCGAAAAATCGCTCGCGACTTTCACTGCGGAAAAGTTTTCAAGCGGAAAATCCAAAAGCGAAAGGGACTTCAACATTCCGTAGCATTCCATATCCACAAAGTCTGCAATGCGCGCATATCGCCTGCGCTCTTCGTCTTCTTTTACCGCCCTGCCCGAAGAAATCAAAGTGTTTGAATTTCCGCCTATCAAAAATTCCTCTTTGCAAAAATCGTCCGCGCAAACGACTTTCCCGATTTCAAAAACCTCTCCGACTTTACCTTTTTCCCCAAGAATTCCGCAAGCTCCCGCATTCATGATTTTGGAAATCTTAAATTTTTGGGCAAGATATTGAACGCACAAGGCGGCCGAAAGCATTCCGATTCCCGAAACAGCCAAAATAGATTTTTTAGACGCGAAAAGCTCGAACTTTTCATCCTCTATTTTCTTAAATCCGAAAGCCGATATTGCAAAATCGGCTTCGAGGCGCGTTGCAAAAATCACGACTTTCATTTTAAAAGCAAATTTGAAATCAACGAATTTTTTATTTTAGAAATATCGTAAGAGTACTCGTTTACAAACGCCACGATGTGGCTATGCAAAACGTCCTCTTGAAGATGCTGCGCGTAATGCCTTACAAGGGGCAAAGTTTCGTCAAAATGCGCAAAAGAATACTTTACGGACTTTCTGATTTCGTCGTCTATCGCGCCTTTTAAATGCGCAAAATCCTTACGGACGCAAATGCACCCGAGTGGCACGGGAAGCCCCGTTTTTCTTGTCCAATAATCGCCCAAATCCTCGACAAGGCGCAAGCCGTAATCCTTATAAATAAACCTGCCCTCGTGTATCAGCACGCCGGCGTCGATTTTATTTTCGGAAAAAGCGGGAAGAATGTCGCTAAAAAGCATCGGGAAAACTTCGGCGTCCTTGCCGGCGTAAAATCTGTAAAGCAACGCGGCGGTCGTGTTAAGTCCCGGCACTGCAACCCTGCCCCCGCCCCAATTATGCCTTGCGACAAAAACAGGCCCGGTTCCAATGCCAAGCGCAGCTCCCGCATTCAAAAGCTCGTATTTGTCGCTGTTTGCCAAATACGCGGGAAATGAAAGCTTCGTTATCGGATATTTCGCCTCAAAGGCAAATTCGTTCAATGTTTCGATGTCGTGGCGCACAAATTCAAAATCGAGATTTTTTCCGATTTTGGATATCAGCGCAAAAAATGCGAAGGTGTCGTTTGGACAAGGCGTTATTGCGAATTTCATTGCCGTAATTTTCCGTAAAATCCGTCGCGGGCGAAGGGAATTTTTCCCGCGTTTTCGATTGTCTTGCGCATACCAGAGGCGGTTGTGGAATTTTGAATGCCCGCGCTTTTTACGACCATCTCGTCCATCAAAACTCCGCCCATGTCGTTTGACCCCATCATAATGGCAAGCTCCGCAACCTTCATTCCCTCGGTAAGCCATCCCGACTGCACCACCTTTACATTGTCCAAAAAAACCCTCGCAAGAGCTATGGTTTTTAGAAATTCCGGAGCGGAAACCCTTTCAATATGGCTCATCCTCGTGTTTTCGGGGGCGAGAGGCCAGGCGATAAACGCCTTGAATACGCCAAGTTTATCCTGCATTTCGCGCACTAAATTAAGATGCTCCAAGCGGTCTTCAAAAGTTTCGCCCATGCCGAAAGTCATTGTAGCCGAAGAATACATGCCGTTTTCTTTGAGGGCGCAAATTACGCTCTTCCACTCTTCGACGCTCGTTTTCAGGGGAGAAACATCTTTTCTGATTTTTTCCACAAGCATATCGGCGGCCCCGGGAATGGAGTCCGCCCCCGCCTCTTTCAATCTCCTTACGCATTCCGAAACGCCAATGCCCGCATTTTGCGCAAATACGAAAATTTCAGACGGCGAAAAGACATGCAAAAACATTTTAGGACATTGCGCCTTTATTTTTCTTAAAATCGAACAAGCCCAATCCAAGCTTGCATCGCGGCTCAATCCGCCTTGCAGCATAATCTGCACCGCTCCGTTTTCTTCGGAACGCTTTACGATATCCAAAATCTCGCCGTCGCTCAAAAAGAATTTTTCGACGACGCCCGCGCGCGCGTGGTATGCGCAAAACTTGCACTTTGCAAAACAGTCGTTGGAATAGTTTACCATCCGGTTTACGATGTAGCTTACTTCGCTTCCCAAATCCATCGCCTTGTGCCTCGCCTGGGCAAGGCGCGCAAACTCAAATATTGAAGCGCCCTTTAAAGACAAAGCTTCATCGACCGTGATTCTTCCGTTTTCAGAAACTTTTTTAAGCAAATTTTCCATCCAAAATATCCCTCGTTTTCTTAAAGGCAATTTCGTCCATGCGGTATTTCAAGCCGGAATAGTAGCGTTTCGCATCCTCCGCCGAAAAGTCCGGCTTGCCGAGCGCAACCGCCGCAAGTCCGCAATAATGCCCAATGTTTTTTTCAAACTCCGAAAGCGAATTTTCATAGTACGCAAAAATTTCGCCTTTGACTTCATTATAAATTTCGCGCTTCACCGCTATGCACGAACATATCAAAGGCACGTTGAAAGCCTCGCGCCAAAGCGTACCGACATCGTACTTAAAAGCGAATTTCGACGAATATGTCATTGCCAAATCGCCAATCATTAAAGCCGCGCCGGCATCCTCGACTGAATCTGCCCTGTTTTCAAAAACGTCGAAGCCGAATTTGAACTTTGAAATTGCGGAAAGCGCGGCTATCGAATTTTCGGAAAACGAAGAGGCGAAAACCTTTTTCCCCCTCAGCTCTTCAAATTCAAAGTTTGAAAAAAGCTCTATCGACTTCACTTCGCCGTCTGTTGCGATGCAAAAATTAGGCAAACGCGCGTAAGATTTTTCAATGTCCCCGTAGGCGAAAAAAGAAACGGCGGAAACATCCAAAGCCCCAGCGCGGCACATATTGTTCAGCTTTGAAGGCGCAAGGGAGTATGTTTTGCGCGCAAACGGAAACCGCTCCGCGCAAAGTTTTAGCGGAATGGAATTTATAAAAGAAATTTCGCCGACGTTAAGAAACATAATTCGAATTTGTCAAAACAGGCTCGAAACCCGCCGATTTTATTATGAATTCAAGCTTCTTTGCGCCCCTGTCCGAAGCCTTCGCGCCGGCGGAAACCGCAACTTCCTCATGCCAGTGCGTTCCGCCGATGTCGTCTGCGCCGAAGCATAAAAGGACTTGCGCCAAACGCTCGTCAAAGTGCGTAATCGGAACTCTTATGTGCGGAAAATTATCCAATACGACCCTTGCGAGGGCGCATATTTTCACGTCGTACGTCGCGGAGGAGGAAGAGGCTATTTCGCTTTTTCCCTTTCTGAACGGAAGCGGAACAAAAGCCTTGAAGCCTCCAGTCTCGTCTTGCAGCGCGCGAAGCCTTATAAGATGGTCCGCGACGTCTTCGGGGGATTCTATATGCCCGTAAAGCATTGTGGCGTTTGTTTTAAGCCCCGACTTGTGCGCGACGCGCATCGCTTCAAGCCATTCCCCGCCCGTAAGCTTGTTCGGAGTTATGCGCTTTCTGACATTGGGATTGAAAATTTCAGCGCCTCCTCCGGGAAGGGCGTCAACCCCCGCATCCTGTAAAATTTCGTAAATTTTGGAAAGCGGCTTGCCCGATATTTTCGACATCAAAACGCACTCCGAAACAGTGAAAGCCACAATGTTGAAATCGGGATTCGCGCTTCTTGCCGCCTTTATAATATCAACATAGTATTCAAGCGGAAGCTTTGAATATATGCCGCCAATTATATGGATTTCCCGCGCGCCCGCAGCAGCAAAATTCAAAGCCCTTTTATGAACTTCGTCCGCGCTTAAAACATAGGCGCCCTCCTGCCCTTCCCTGCGGGCAAAAGAACAAATCGGGCACAGCGCCTCGCAAGTGTTTGAATAAGTGATTGCGGCGTTTACGGTGTAGTGGGCGCGATTGCCGTGGAGCCTGCGCCTCAAATTGTCGGCAGACTCTCCGAGTTCGATGGGATTGCCGCCTAAAAGGCTTGCGGCTGTCTTTGCATCTATTCTATCATTCATTTGCACAAAAGTTTATAATCGCCGTTTCCGCCCTGATTGTCAATTTGTAATCGCGCAAAAAAATCTTTTTTAAATATTGATTTTTCCGACATTGTATTTATGGATTTTACGTATGAAAATGAAAATCGCCATTATAGTTTTGGCAGTGCTCGGCTCTGCATTCTTTCTTGTCAGAAATTCAGGAAAAGTCCCGAACGGCACTCCGCAGGAAAAAGCCCTGTATGTAATTGAAAACAACGCATGCCTAAGCTGCCACGATTTCAACGCAAAAAAACCGTTTTACGCCAAACTTCCAATCGCGGGTTCGCTTGTGGAGCAGGATATTTTGTACGCTACGCGCTCGATTGATTTGAGCCAAGTCGTTAAAAACTTAAAGGAAGGCAAGAATATAAACGAAGTTGACTTATCGAAAATCGCCTATTCCACGGAATTCGGCACGATGCCTCCTTTGCAATATACCCTCTTCCACTGGAAAAGCCATCTGAACAAGGAAGAAAGAGCGGCGATTTTGGACTGGGTTAAAACAGAACGCCAAAAACTCTCAAAGAATAGCGGCGTTGCAAAAGAATTTGAGAACGAACCCGTGCGCCCGTTAAATCCGGCCCCCGAAACAAATCCCGCAAAAGTTGCCCTCGGCAAAGAGCTGTATAACGATACGCGCCTTTCAAAAGACAATACCGTATCCTGCGCAACCTGCCACAATTTATCTTTGGGCGGAGTCGACAGACTGAGATATTCAAAAGGCGTCGGCGGCAAACTTGGCGGAGTAAACGCCCCCACCGTATTCAATTCCGCATTCCACCACCGCCAATTCTGGGACGGAAGAGCCGCGAACTTGGAAGAACAGGCGGGCGGCCCGCCGACCAATCCCGTAGAAATGGCTTCGGACTCGTGGGATGAAATATGCAAGAAGCTCGACGCCGACCAAAAGTTTAAGGAACGCTTCCTTAAAGTATATCCCGAAGGAATAACGCAAAAAACCGTGTGCGACGCAATAGCCGAATTTGAGCGCACCCTCATAACTCCGAACGCTCCTTTCGACAAATACTTAAAGGGCGATAAAACAGCAATGACAAAAGAGCAAATCGAAGGCTACGAACTCTTCAAAAAAGCAAAATGCGCAACCTGCCACGCGGGACATAACTTGGGCGGGCTTAC
>JAGBWO010000280.1 GCA_017629765.1 Opitutales bacterium
CCTGTCTTTCCATTTCTTTTAAAATCTCCAGCCCCTCCGCAACATTTGCCTCGACTCCGACTCCCGTTATCAAATGATGCGCCTTGCGAAGTTTTATGCCGCTATCCTTTGCATTCAATTTTTCCATTTCAAGAAGAGTATCCCACGCAAGTTTTTCATCGCGGTATTCGGGCGGATCAAAGTTCTTGTTTTCTGTTGCATAGCGGTAAACCGTAAACAAAGCTTCTTTTTTGTTTATGCCGCGCCTAATGAGTTCATTTAGAAATTTTGTCGCAAACTCCTTGTTTAAAGGCGCGCGGTTTTTGTAAATGGAATGCCTGCCCCTTAGCGCGCTTGTAATTCCAAAGACATCATCAGGCGAAATTTTTTTATAAAGCGAGTCAATCTTTTTTTCGTCTTTTTCAAGCCCCGCCACGCCATTTTCCATGCAGTAAATCAAGACGGCAGGCGCGTATGTTCCGCATCTTTTATCTTCGGAAAGATTCTTTAAAATTTCGACCGCTTTTTTCTCGTCTTTTTCGACTCCCAAGCCGTATAAATAATGGGTTGCAAGGCGTTCCATTGCCTCGTTTTTGTTGTAGGAATTTCTCTTTTTCGCCGCAATGTTTGCAACTTCAAACGCCTTCTTCAAGTCGCTGCTCGGTCGGTTTTCGAGAGCGTAAAACCTGTAAATATATTCGAGTTTTTCGCCTTCGTATTTTGGAGAATGGATTGCCATCTGATAGAGCCTGTCAATCCTCTCAAATTTTTCAGGGTGCTTGTGCGACGGGATTTCAGTGCCTGCAAGATTTAAAACAGCCTCCACATCATTTGGATTTTTTTGAACGAGCAATTCATTCAAATAATCTTTGCGAGATTTTTCTGCTTCGCTCCAAAAACCATATTCGTATAAAAATTTTACCATAAGCGAAAGCTGTTTTGTATTCAAACTTTCCGCTTTTCTGAAAAGCTCTTCTGATTTTTCCTCATTTTTGGAAACGCCCAAGCCTTTCTTGTAAAGAATTGCAAAAATTTCGTCTTTTATAAACGGCTTTATCTTCTTTGACGAATTTAAATATTTTACGAGAGCCGAATACCTTTTTTGGTGCGCAAATACCTTAAAAATGCTTGAATCTGAAAACGCGTCAAAATATTTATCGTCCCTATTTCGCCCTATTTGGCATGCTTCTTTCACAAGCGCGTCATCTGGCAAAATTTTTGATAAACGCGTTAAAGCATCAGTTTGCTCAAAAGTATCCGTATATCCATTTTCGACGGCTTCCCTGTACAACTTCAAAGCCTCTTCAAGATTGCCTGCTTCCAAAAGCTTTTGGCATTCCTTCATGCAGAAGTCGGCAGTTCGGTTTTCCTTGCTGTAATTATTGGCAATTTCGATAATTTCACTCGGCAACTTAATTTCGATTATCTTTCCATTTACGAAAGTATTGCGGGTCTCTTGAATTTCCAAGATGTCCCTCAACACCCAATCTTTGTGTTCACCTTTTAAATTTTTGAGATTTCCAATATACTCTCTTAAAAGTTTTTTTGCGCCTTCAATATCTTTTTCGGTATTCCTGCCCTCGCACATGCAAAACAGCACATACTGCAAAAAGCCTATATTGCGGCATTCTTTATCATTTTCGAGATGGCTTTTTAAAATCTTAAACGCAAGTTTTCTGTCTTCCGAATCTTCCTGCTCTTCGCAAGCCTCGATGTCGGAAAGATAGGCGTGCATTTTAATTTTCATCAAGTCTTCTTTTGACAAGTTGAAAGACTTGTCGGCTTTGATTTCCTCAAGAATTTTTTTGCCGCTTGACGACTTTGCAAAAAAATCGGCATAGTTTAAAACTCCGAAGTTTTTTAGTATAAATTTCGCGTAATCTTCATTAAAAATTACATTAAGAGAATATAGCGGAGGAAAGCCTTGGATTTCGCTTTTAAATTTTGCTATAAATTCCCTCGATTTTTCCAAATTTTCCGCGCCGCCCAATTTTTCAAAGACATAGGCAAGCTTCAACATTTCAAACGGAGTTTCCTTCCTTGCCTGCAACCTATCTTTGATTTCGGCATAATTCGGATTTTTGGATAGCATGTCAATTTCGATTAAAACTCTTTCAAAAAGAAGTTTATCTTCGCGCTCTTTTGCAAAAGTTTCGCTTTTTAAAAGCTCTTCCAAAAGTCCGCGAACCAAGCTAAAATTGCGTTCATTTTGACTTTTATTTATTGCAAACGCATTCGTTATTGAAAACCAAATTGGAAAAACAGCAAAGTTTGAAGAGTTTTTGAAATTAGAAGATACAAAGTAGGTCAATTCATCTTTAATTTGAGCATCGTCAGTTTTAAGCAAGTGGTAAAAAGTTTTGTCGATCGGATTAAAAGAGTGGTTTTTCTTGTACTCTTTTAGAAGCTTTAAATATTCAGCCTTGTAATACGGCTTTTTTTCTTTGCTGTTTTCAAGAATCTCAAAAACAAAATTCAAAACTCTATACTCCGGCAATACATTCTTGCCTTTTATTTCTTCATATATTTTTTCTGCCTCGGTTAAAAAGAAATCAAAATTTTCATCTCTTGATAAATTGCTATCCAACATAATTGCAAGTGCGCACTTTTGCGCGATGCCGCTTATGTTCATGCCGAAAATATCGTCTCTATAAATTTCGGCATAAGATGACAATGCCATTTCTTTCATGATAAACCCGACATCATCAGGATTTATTATATACATATTGTCGCCGTACACCAAGTCTGCGCTCGGCGCATTTTTAATTTCGGCATTTTCTTTAAATTTCGGCAAAAGCGTATCAAGCCCTGTTTTTAGCAGGAAAAATTGCCCCGAAACAAATACATTTGCGCCCTTTTTCAAATCGCCCACGATTGTCAGTTTTTGCTCAGAATCTGCGGAAAAAATAAAAGTAAATTTTGAGCCGTCCTGCAAAAACTCCCGTTTAACAGACTTTTCAAAGTCTGAAAACGCGAGATTATCGGACATTTCGCCCGCAAAAGATACGGAATTTAAAAGCGACGTTAAAGCCAGAACAAAAGTAAAAATGTATTTTTTCATTACGGGAAAGAGGTTATAGACGAGATTTAAGAGACGCTAACAGGTTAAACTATTAAATAACAATTTGTCAATCACAGAATTACAGGATTGGCCGCCGAAACAATAAAAATTGACTTTTTTCGGCATTTATTCGAGAATTTAAAGCCATTATGAAAAAAGAAGAATTTAAAAAGGCGTTTGAGGAAAAACGTCAAATGGTTGAAGACGCCATAGAAAAATATCTCCCGTCCGCAGAAGCGCGCCCGTCGCTCATACACCAGGCAATGCGCTACTCCATGAAAGTCGGCGGCAAACGCCTGCGCCCCATCTTGCTTTTGGCGTCTTACGAACTCCTGCCGTCATCATTAGACCCGCTTCCAGCGTGCGTCGCAATCGAAAGCATGCACACCTACTCCCTCATCCACGACGACCTGCCGTGCATGGACAACTCCGATTTGCGAAGGGGCAAGCCTACCTGCCACAAACAGTTTGACGAAGCCATGGCCCTCCTTGCAGGAGACGCGCTTTTAACGTTCTCGCTCTGGTTCTTGGCGGAATCCTACAAAGACAACCCCAAAGTTGCGGCAAACTTGGTGCGCGACCTCGGCGAAGCGGGAGGAAGTTTCAAGATGATTGGCGGGCAGGTTGAAGACGTGCTTGGAGAGCGCGACGGCAAAATGACGCCCGAAAAGCTCAACTTCATCCACGAAAACAAAACAGCAGCTCTTATTACTGCGGCAATCACGATGGGCATACGCCTTGCGGATTCTTCAGACGATGAAAAATTCAAGCTCGCAAGAGAAATCGGCTATAATGTAGGAATGGCTTTCCAGGTAATCGACGACATTTTGGACGCGACAAGCGACACTGAAACGATGGGCAAAACAGTCCGTCTTGACGCGACAGACGGGAAACTCACCTATGTAAACTTGTACGGCATCGAAAAATCGCGCGAAATTGCGGCGGATTTCTCAAACAAGGCGATAGAAGCTTGCAAAAAGCTTACGGGTAAAGACGAAAGCTTCTTGAAAGAACTGATTTTATATATGCAAAACCGCATCAACTAAAAGGGGAAATTATGGTAGTAGAACCCAAAGTTAAAGGTTTTTTGTGCATCACTTCGCATCCGAAGGGCTGCACAAAAAACGTTGAAAACCAAATCGAATACGTAAAGCAAAAAGGCGCAATAAAAAACGGCTGCAAAACGGCGTTAATCATAGGCGCATCCACAGGATACGGGCTGGCAAGCCGCATCTGCGCGGCGTTCGGCTGCGGAGCGGACACTATTGGCGTTTTCTTTGAACGCCCGGCCGACCCCGAAAGAGGCAGAACCGCAAGCGCGGGATGGTACAATACCGCGGCATTCACAAAAAAGGCAGAGGAAACAGGGCTTTACGCAGCCAACATAAACGGCGACGCCTTTTCGGACGAAATCAAGCAAAAGACGATTGAAGCCATAAAAAATTCGCCTTCCGGCAAGGTCGATTTAATCGTCTATTCGCTCGCCTCCCCGCGCCGCACAGATCCCAAAACCGGCGAAACCTATAAGAGCGTTTTAAAAGCGGTGGGAGAACCCGCGCGCAACAAATCCCTCGATACCGACAAGGGGCAGATTGTGGAAGTCGTTGTGCCTGTTGCAACTGAAAAGGAAATTTCAGACACAATAAAAGTAATGGGCGGCGAAGACTGGGAGCTTTGGATTAAAGCCCTCGACGAAGCGGGCGTGATTGCCGAAGGCTGCGCGTCGTTTGCCTACACCTACATCGGCCCCAAGCTCACCTACCCGATTTACCGCGAAGGCACAATCGGACAGGCAAAGAAAGATTTGGAAAAAGCGGCGGAACGCATTGACGCCACATTAAAAATCCATCGCGGGAAAGCCTTTATTTCCGCAAACAAGGCTCTTGTGACGCAGGCAAGCTCGGCTATTCCCGTCGTGCCTCTTTATATTTCAATACTTTACAAAGTAATGAAAGAAAAAGGCATACACGAAGGCTGCATCGAGCAAATCGAACGCCTCTTTTCAACCCAACTTTACAACGACAACTGCCTGGACTATCAAGACGACGGGCTTGTCCATATCGACGACCTTGAAATGCGCCAAGACGTTCAAGACGGAGTATTCGGGCTTTGGGACAAAATCGACACTTCCAATTTGAAAGAGCTTACGGATTTTGAAGGCTATCAAAAGGAATTTTTAAAGCTCTTCGGCTTCGGCCTTGAAGGCGTCGACTACCAAGAAGATGTCGAAATTTAAGCAAAAAATCAGACAACAAAAAAGGGACGGTTCGCCGCCCCTTTTTTTAGTGCTTTTCAACTTCCGTCATGCAGCTTATCGTGAGATTTTCGCGCGAAACAAAAGGCGCGGAGCGCAAAGCGCAATTTTCCATCCGGCAATGGGCGCACTGCTCGGGCTTGCACGGGTCAAAGTGTACCGAAAATAAAATTTTGTCCGAAAAATTTTCGCGCATAGCCGTCTTCAATTTTTCATAGGCGCAATGCCCTTCCGAAATATTGTAGTATCTCGGCAAAGTCAGGTCGCAATCCACATAAAAATAAGAACCGTACTTTATTATCTTCAAATTGTGGATGTTTATCCAGTCGCTTTGCATATTCCGATTTATCGCGCCAAGCATTTTTTCGAGGGACTCTTCGTCCGCCTTGTCCGTCAAGTTTGCGATTGTCTTTCTTAAAATGCCAAAGCCCGCAAACAAAATCAAAAATCCGAAAACCGCCGCAAGAACGCAGTCGAGCCACAAATAACCCGTCAAACGAACGGCGACAAGCCCCAAAACAAGCCCGACAGTCGAATAAGTGTCGCTTTTCAAATGCCTGCCGCTTGCAACAAGGGCGATTGAATCGTGCCTTCGCCCCAGATTCACGCTAATCTGCCCCATAATGAAATTGGCAAGACCCGAAAGCGCGACAATCGCAATGCCCAAATCCAAATGGCTTAACGGTTGGGAATTGAAAAACCTGCCGACAGCCTCAAAAATAATAAGCCCGCCCGCACCAATAATCATCATTGCTTCAAGCGAAGCGGATAGAAGCTCGATTTTTCCATGCCCGAAAGGATGGTCCCCGTCTTTGGGCCTGCTTGCGCAATAAATGCAGTACAAGCTAGCCAGCCCCGCCAAAACATTCACAATGCTTTCCATTGCGTCGGTAAATATGGCGACAGAATCCGTCAAGAAATACGCCGCAAATTTTGCGGCAAGCAAAACTGCCGAACCGCACACTATCAATGACTGCGCGCGGAACTTTAATTTTGCCTCGTCTTTCGGGGAAGGATTTTTATCCATAACAAAACAAGAAAATCCTCTGTCTTGCATTTTGTAAAATCAAATTTTCTCCGCTTTGCAAAAAACTCCGAAAAATCCCCGCCGAAAAGACCCCAGAAAAAAACGGGCGCCCTTAAATATGCAAAAGAACGCCCGCCTTTAACCTTATAACATTGAATATGAAAAACAGTACGCTACCCAGAAGATATTTAACGTATTGCATTTTCAATATCGGCAAAAAATTTCCACCCTTAATCTTTTTCCGTAAAAATCCCCCAAGCCAAAACGGCGCAAAAAAAATCCGCGCCGCAAAAACGCGGATTTAATCGACCAAAAAAGGCTTTCTCTTGCGGGAAAGCCTTGATTTCGCAAATTGATTTTAACGATTA